>CAUTNG010000040.1:0-3023 GCA_963539995.1 uncultured Candidatus Saccharibacteria bacterium | reverse complement strand
TTTTGATGGCAATAATCTTACCATTTTATGTTGCAAAGGTTGTGAGTTAATACGACGATATTGAGAAATCAGCAGATAAGTTATACCGAGAGTGCTACAAAACCATTGCTGTAGAAGCAGCAAGAGGATTAGACTTCGCTGACACTTTTGTAATCTACGACGAATTCCAGGATCAAGGGCCGCGAGAAGCGGATACGCTTTTGAAGCGACTCGGCAACAACGTCAAGGCTATTATCGCTGGTGACATCGAACAAGTACACCAAGAAGGGCTTAATAGGCAGAACAATGGTATTAGTTTCATTAAGCACTATATCACTGATCTGCCCATGGTTGCTCAGATCAGCCTTGGCAAAGTTGAAGTCGTCAGAAGCGATTTCGTAAAAGCCTACATATCAAGAAGAGATCCTAGTCAGGATTAACTAAGGACTGACTCTTGACCAAGCTGAGACCAAGCTGGGACCAATCCTGGAATAAATCAGGACTAAGCTTGAGTCATTCTAAGCCCCTCCTAAGGCCACCACCTCGGTGGCCTTTTTCATATCTTATTTCCATATTTGCGTTATAATTTACTTTATGAAACTAATAGTCGGCCTCGGCAATCCCGGCCCAGAATACAATTTTACAAGACATAATTTTGGCTTCCTTGCCCTAGATTTTTATTTTAAAACCCACGACCTTTCCTGGCAGACCGCCAAAAAGTTCCACTCCATCTACACTAAGGTAGGCGACGTTATCTTCTTAAAACCTCAAACTTGTTATAACGAAGTAGGATTAGCTGCCAAAGAATGCGCCAGTTTTTACAAAATACCTCTCGATCAAATTTATGTCGTCTGTGATGACTTTAATCTTGAGTTTGGCCAGCTTCGCTTCCGCGAAAAGGGAAGTAGTGGAGGAAATAATGGGCTCAAATCCATGGAGCAGTATTTCTGTACTACTGATTTTCCAAGACTTCGCCTTGGTTCCGGTAATAACGAGCTCCGCAGCAAAATTGGCGACGCCAACTTTGTCCTCGGTTGTTTCACCGAAGAGGAATCCAATCTTCTCCCTGAAATCCTTCAAAAAGCCTCAGATAAACTCGACGAAATTATAAAATTATAAAATTATAAAATTATAAAATCCTAGGTTAAAACTTCATTTACCTCGATATTCGGTAATCCTTTTTCTTAAATTATAGTCCATTTTCCAGAGTAGCTTTATAAAAGTAATCCGTTCATCATGTGTGAAATCCTCAAATAACTCATTGACATATTTTCTCTGTTCTACCAAAATATAGCTCGCAATATAAATCCCCTCCCCTGAAACCACTAAATCCATGTGTTTCTGATTATATGGATGACTACGTTTGTGAAGAAAAGATCGATCTTCGAGTCTCGAAATCGACCGCGCCGCCGAACTTTCGCCAATATTATAACAATCTAAAATATCACTCACGCCTCGCTTTAATGTATTGCTTTTGACATACCCCATGATCTTTACCTCTGTCGGATTTAATTTAAAACGATTCGCCACCGCCGATGCGTGAAGTGACCGCAAAATACCAATTCTCGCCAGAATATGCGATATCTCCGCAATTGGCATTGCTTTTGGCATAGCATTATTGTTCGTCATATTTTCTCCGGTTTCTTTTTTCCATCTTTATTTCTCCCCGTTTAACTTACCTAAATAAACATTAAAATTGAGTCAAAAAAATATAAACTTATGTCATAAAACCTCCTCATTCTTCTTTGCTTAGCTAATCCTCACCAAGCTTTTTATTATCACAACCCCTATAGACACATTTAGTTATATCTAAACCAAATACCACCAAGAAAAATCAAAGTCTATTCACTAAGTCACTAACATCCAACGATTACTCCCCATTGACTTGATCCTATTCTTCATTTGTAATTCAAAGATTGCTACCGCAAACTCCGATACATTTACCGTCATTGTACTAGCTTGACCCATAGTAGGGCAAGCATTATCAGATAGAACGCCTCTATTAATACTTGCCAGAATCTCCTCACCGTCGCGAACACCATCCTTTAGCTCCTTCAAAATCAAGGTCTCAATCTCTGTATCCCCAGATAATTCAACCTTCTTTTCTTTGATTCGTTTCTTTTCATCAATCCCCAGATCCAATAAAATATCCTCAATATCAGTCAAGGCCACCGCTCCACGCCCAAGCAGTCGATTACATCCCCTTGAACTAGCCCTTCCTACATCCCCCGGTACCGCATAAACTAGATTACTCTGCTCAAATGCATGATGCGCTGTATTCAGGGAACCTGACCGCAGATCCGCCTCCACAATTACCACAACATCAGCTAGCCCTGAAATCAAGCGATTTCGTGTTAAAAATGAGGCCTTCCGCCCACTCCTCGATTGAAAAAACTGTAATAATTTTTCATCCTTTTTTACCTCACTCCACTCTGGATACTCTGAAATAATTGCACCACCTTTTTGCACAATCTCATCCGCCAGCCCCGTGTGACTTGCAGGATATATTTGATCAATCGGAGTTCCAAGTACTGCTAACGTTATTCCTCCAGCATCAAGCGCTGCCCGGTGTGCCACCGAATCAATTCCAAACGCCAAACCAGACACGATCACTACCCCATGCTTAGCTAATTCATACGCAATTTTATATGCCTGTTCCTTACCATACTCTGTATTTTTCCGTGCCCCCACCACAGCCACTGTCTTCGCCCGTCCAGGAGATTCAAAGCAATATCGCGGCGCCACAGTCAAAAATCTTTCGTCCCTTTCCGGCATTTTGCCATAGTAATATAACATTTTAGGCTTAACCGCAATGGCAGAAAGTCTTGCTAAATACTCCTCGTCTTCAGGTACGCAAGAGTTGATAATCATAATATTTACCTCCACTTTTTACTTGATTATTTACAAATCTTAGTTTTAAGTATTGACGTATTTATTTTTGTATGGTATAATTCAACAAGTTAGAGATTGAGAGCCAAAAAAGGCACAGTCTCTACACCGCACCTAAATAAATCATAATTTCTGTTACCAATATAACAGAAGTT
>CAUTNG010000039.1:0-3142 GCA_963539995.1 uncultured Candidatus Saccharibacteria bacterium | reverse complement strand
CAGGACAAAGAATGGATGAAAGAGGAGGAGAAATGGAGAAAGAAGTAAAGCCTTACTATGAGGACGACTATCAGTCATTAGACGAAATGAATACTATCGATTTGCTGGAGATGAAGGAAGGTGCGTTAAACGACCTAAACGAGAGTGAACGTACAATTCATCGAATTAACCAGATATTAGCCAGTCGTGCAATCTACGCTACGCAATTGGAGCTATTTTAAGGAGAGGAAATTGATGTTCGTATTTATAGCTATGAAACTATCGGAACTCATATGGGGGGTTCAAAATATCTGATGATACTACAGGTGGTGCATATATCATATATGCTTTCAGTACTCTTGAACTTCTAGCAGAGTTGGTTATAGTTACGTTTACTTCTATATTGTATGCTTAAGAAAGGAGCGAAAAAAGCATGAAACGTTATAAACTTCTAAAAGATTTACCAACATTCAAAGCAGGGCAATTAGCTTACGTGTCTAGCCTGGGCAACCTTATGGCTGGCACGCCAGAAGAACCAGAGATTGTAGATACTGGTCTGAATTTGATGATGTATCACAAGACTACTCTTGATAAGTTCCCGAATGTTCTTACAGAGTGGTTTGAGGAAATCCAAGAACCAACAGATAGTATTCACTGGAAGCCTAAAATTGGCGATAAGTGTTTTATTCTTGAGAATGCCAATATAAGACCAACAAACTATACTGGAATGTTACGTGATTACAATGCTTGGCATACTGGCAGGGTGTTCCGCACTGAAGAAGAGTGCGAAAAAGCACGCGACCGCGAATTAGCCGAAGTCAGACTACGCCGAACATCAGACTTTAAGCCAGACTTTGAAAATGGAAACGGCGGCTGGCTTGTCGGCTATGACCACGAGGACGATAGGCTACTCGCTGTACCTATTGATTATATTGACTACGGCGAACCTGTACGCTACGCAACCGAAGAAGAAGCTAAAAGGTCTATCAGTGAAAACAGAGAAGATTGGTTAGCTTATCTCGGAATTAAGGAGGACTAAAAAATGGCAGGAACCAAACAGGGCGGATTGAAAGCCGCTCAGAAAAACCTAGCGAATAATCCGAACTTTTACGCAGAAATCGGCGCAAAGGGCGGAAGAAACGGTAAAACGGGAGGATTTGCACAAGATATTGAATGCGATTGCGAGTGAAGCCGAAAAGGCTGCCACGAGGGATAGTGTCGTATCGAAACCAGGCTTTGCAGACACTATAGAGTACTATGCTTATGAAATTTATAACGCTGATATCGCTAGAACTATTAATAACCCAGAGATTGAAATTATCAAGGCGGAGGACGTGTTATGACAAGCAATGGTTATTACCCTAAAAAACTAATTTATCTCGGCGACAACACTGAAAACCGAAAAGCAATCCTAGTGTCTGTACCAAATGAGTTTACCGATGTTGTACTTGAAACTATAGAACTTAGTGTAACCGACTTTGAAGACAAATATCATCAAGTAGCCGCAGCCTGTGGAGCGGAGTTTGTAGACGTCAACGACATTAAGATTATTGGTCAAGATAATCAACCAACGGTTGACGAAAGGAAATCTAAATGAAAATTATAGCAGAAAATCCAGCTGAAGAAGCCTTGCTGTGGCGCATTAAAGCCTTAAGTGACGAGTTGGTCAATCAAGATAATCGATCCACTAGCATGCCAGTCTGGACGATCCTAGATAACAACAAAGCTGGCAAAGATTATGGCGCGGTCATGTATTTTACTGGCAAAGCTGCCGAGCAGCACATCAAGGAGAATGTCCATCATTACAAGAAACCAATGATATGTGTTCGCAGCGCTCACGACAATCGAGAGCTAAAAGACGTTATTCACTTGCTTATCCTAGCCGGTGGCAATGAAATACCAAGTAACCATTATGGAGTTTTGAGAGATGCGTGATATTAACTTCGATATCGCAGGTCAAGTTCCTAGCAAGAAGAATAATAAACGGATTTTGAAAAATTCACGCACTGGTAATAGATTTATTGCCACCAGCGAGAAATTTAACAATTGGCACGAGGCGGCCATGAAAGAGATATGTCTTTTCTCTAAGGTTAGTAAGTTTAGAAACATGAAATGGGAGGGTCCCTTAGAAGTAATGATGGTTTTTTATAATAAGGACAGAATCCGTCACGATCTCGATAACATGGCAAGTAGCATACTCGACCTGCTAGTCGATGCTGGTTATTTAGAAGATGATTGCTGTGGAATAGTTAACCGCCTGATAATAAGTTTTGGCGGTGTTGATAGAAAAAATCCTCGTGTGGAAGTGACTATAACAGAGCTGGCGGAATAGCTGATTTATGTTATAATAATAAAAGTTATATTGGAGGGCAGCGGTGATGAATTTGGAAGGCACTGAAAATTATGGCTATGATGAATGGTTAGAGTTTTTTAGAAAAATACCTGCTGCTGAACTGATTGATTCTATAGAAGAACTAAAAGCGAGACTTCCCGGCGATGGATATGCGGCTGCTATGCGCTGGATTGATATCTTTGATAATCCTGGCAAAATGGACAAGCTTTACAAGGGCAGACTCGACAAAGAGATTGAAACCGACATTATGGATCTTGCAGTCGGTGATGATGACGAGAAGTTTTATGAAAGCTTGATCCGTCAAAACGTTGAACAGCTTACTTCGTCAAGCATTTCACAGCAGGAAGTGGCGAGGTTGTCTCAGAATATCAATATTTTTAGAAAAGAACTGCAGAATATTCGGTCCCGTCGTCCAAAATCTGGTTCGGTCCTGGAAAAGGTCCTAGCGAAGGCGGCAGCGCCCTCTAATGCCGCGAAAAAAGCAAAAAAACCAACCAAATCTACATCTAAAAAGGCTAAAACCGCACCTAAGGCTGTAGGAGCGACGAAAAATAAAAAGGTGATTAAGGATACCTCTAATGCCGCGAAAAAAGCAAAAAAATAATCAAATACCACGAATTGATTTGTATAATCCTGGTAATACTGAAAAAGCCGAGCTTTTATTTGAGCTGCTCGATGAGTATGGTATGACACTGCTTGAATGGCAGCGTTTGGTGCTGCGCCGTTGGCTGGCTGAGGACGAGGACGGTAATTTTGTCAATCTTGATTGCGGCTTGAGCGTGCCTCGCCAAAATGGCAAAACTGAGATTA
>CAUTNG010000038.1:0-3162 GCA_963539995.1 uncultured Candidatus Saccharibacteria bacterium | reverse complement strand
CTCTTCCGTTCGCATTTATAGCTCCACCTAGAAAAATCATGATCCAACCACAAAACATAACTTCACCTAGAAAAAACCATTAATCCACCTAGAAAAATACCCAAAGAAAAGCACCGTTAATCCCTTGATTATCCCCGTTAATTTTGATATAATGCAGATTATTAAGGTTAAAAGAAAGGACTACCATTAGCATCAAAAATTCACGTACAAAAATCAATGGAGAAATCCGTTATGAATCTGTGCGAGTTATTGGAACTAATGGAGAGCAACTTGGCATTATGTCAAGTCGTGAAGCTCAGCTCCTTGCAAGAGAAAATGGCGTTGATTTAGTAGAAATTGCTGGCAATGCAAACCCTCCTGTAGTTCGCATCATCGACTGGGGTAAATTCCAATATCAGAAGATGAAAGAAGAAGCCAAAAATCGTAAGAAGGCTCGTGAAAAGCAATCCGAGCTTAAACAAATGAAGATTGGCCTCAAAATTAGCGACAATGACCTCAATATTAAAATCCGCAAAATCAAAAGTTTTCTCGACGATGGGGATCATTGTAAAATCATGATCACCTTCCGCGGACGTGAACTCGCACATAAGGAGCTTGGGTCAACTTTGCTTAATCGGATCCTGGCGGAGTTAGCTGAAGTAGCAATCGTCGAAGGAAAACCTCAATTTGCAGGACGTAACCTATCAGTTGGAGTACGAAAGAAGTAATTTCCTTACTTCCAAGGTTCCCTGATCGTACCTCTATTTCAGAAAATAATCTTTAAAAATTTATTTCCTGAATACAAATATTAACTATAACTAAAAGGAAAACCTATGCCTAAGTTAAAAACTCACAAAGGCACTGCAAAACGCATTAAGATTTCCGGTACCGGTAAATTGATCCGCGAACGCGCCTTTGGCAACCACATCCTTGCTAAAAAATCAAAAGCCAGGAAACGCAATATGAAGACTGCTGGCGCAGTTGAAGGTAAAATTGCAAAAAACATTAAGAGCGCATTAGGAGTTTAATCATGAGAATCAAAAGAGGTGTCGCTGCACGCGCAAAACACAAAAAAATCCTAGCTGCTGCTAAGGGTATGCAACATTATCGCACTCGTAGCTTCCGTCTTGCTAAACAAGGCGTTATCAAGGCTCTACGCTACGCTTACCGTGACCGCCGTAATCGCAAACGCGATCTCCGCGCATTATGGATCACTCGTATTAACAATGCTTCCCGTGAACTCGGATTAAGCTACTCTCAGCTTATTAGTCTCATGAAGAAGCAAAACATCAATATTGACCGCAAGATTCTTGCTGAACTCGCCGTCAATCAACCTGCTGCCTTCAAAGCCATTGTCGAACAAGCTAAACAGGAGAATAAATAATGGCAATCTGTGAAATCACTGGTAAAGGCAAGATGTATGGACACAATGTTTCCTTCTCTCAGCACAAGACCAGAAAAGTTTTTAAACCAAACATTCAGAAGAAAACTTTGATTATTAACGATAAGAAAATCCGCCTCAATGTTAGTGCAGCTGCAATTCGCACTCTAAAGAAAAAAGGGTTTCTTAACTAATCTATCAAATATTTGATAGCACAATAAAAAATAGGCCAAAAGCCTATTTTTTTAGTCTTCGATAAGCCGGGTTCTGTAATCTACGATCAGCTACTCCTTCACCACAAGATAACCATAATGAAAGAGACCTTAGGTAGACCGACAATCATCTATCTAGATATTCTGTTACCAGAATACTCAAGCGGTGAGCGTGCATCCTCGAACAAAGGTTTCTCTAGCACTCCTTGCAGCCAGTAGGGTTTGCCCTCGCCTATGTCACCATAGCGCGCCGTGAGCTCTTACCTCACACTTTTCACCCTTACCCGAAGGCGGTATTGTCTCTGTGGTACTTTCCCTATTCTTAGATTTTTTCGGTATATTGCTACACTTCTAAATGTTCGAACGGTCGCCGTTAACGACTACTGTGTTCTGTGCTGCCCGGACTTTCCTCTTAGCAAGCTAAGCGATTGTCTTTCAGACTTCTTTTATCCTACCACAACAATCCCTTAAAATCCAGTTTAGATTAGATTTATAGAGTTATTTTATCTTCCAAGAGATTTTTCTCATAGAAAGCTACTTTGCATAGTGCTGATCAATTGCCATATTAGCTTCTGCATCCGCTGCCTCATTCTGCTCTCGTCTTACATGCACAAAAGCTACTGCTTCAAACTTCAAAATTAAATTATTTATATCATTGTAAATTTGCAAAATATCACTATTTTTTATTTGATATACCCCATTCATCTGATTTACCATCATTAGATTATCCGATACAAATCTCACAGTTTTATATCCTAGCTCAATCGCCTGCTCACACCCCTCTTTCAAAGCAAAATACTCAGCAACTCTCGAGGTCGCAAAACCAATAAATTCACCACCTCTTTTAATCTCCATTCCATTTTCATCCACTATCACATACCCAATACCAGAAGGCCCAGGATTCCCTCTTGAAGCCCCGTCGATGTAAATTGTTGGCGCACTCGCCGCTCCTCGCAAACCAATAGTCACCTCCCCACCCCTGCGGCTACTTGTTCTTCCTAACTCAATTTCAAGCACAGACGCTGTCGCATTACTAAGATTTACACTCGCAAATATATCATCATTAAATCCTAAAAATTTGTATGCTGAATATTTTTCACCAAGTTTTATCTTTTCATTGCCATTTTCATCAATTTCAATATCAAATATGATATATAAGTTATAGATCTTCGATGAATCCACATATTCTGTAAAGGTAATGACGTCTCTCAACTTAATTTTCTTCACACTAATAGATAGTTCTTCATCAACCAGTCTCGCCATCGCTTCTTCTGGTTGCTCTCCAAAACGAATTTTACTAGCTGGCAACTCCCAAACCGGAGCATCCTCAATCCTACCTTTGTTTTTTTTGAGCACTAAAAAATGATCCGCTTTCCGAATCATTCCTACAATTTTTACTTTCTGTTTCATGCCCACAATTTCCAAAAATTCATAATCCCTAGTGACCTGTTTTTCCCTGTAATAACTACAGGTGGGTAGATTCTTATGCGCATCTCCACGGAGATAACACCGCGAAACCCCTAAAACATGACTATTCAGGAAAATCATGCCGCCACTAGGGTACCTTAATTATAGCATACCTTAGTGTAT
>CAUTNG010000037.1:0-3231 GCA_963539995.1 uncultured Candidatus Saccharibacteria bacterium | reverse complement strand
TTCGAAGGCACTTGGCATAAAGCAAATCGCGAATCTCAAATTAGTTTTAAAACAACCACAGGCGATGAAATTAAACTTAAACCTGGACGGACTTGGATTTCTGCCATCCCAGATAGCTATGGCAAACTTTCTTATGAATAACAGTAAATAAACCAAACTACTTTCTCAAAGCTAAGCATAAAATACCACCTAGTTATACCTTCACGTATCTTTCATACGAAAATCTTAAATTCCTGCTATAATCAACATAATAATTAATTAACAGGAGTTTTATATGAGTGCAGAGTTCTACGTCAACGCTGGTGAACCAAATAGCAAAATGTCAGAAGTTGTCGAAAAGAAAATTGACACCGATGCCGACTCCTGGGATTCTGGTGCCAATCAACCAGACAGCTTTGATCATACAGCCTATGAAACCAATGATCCTAATGACGACAATAACTTAACTGACGAAGGCGACGAAGATAATCTTGGCGACATGTCTGATGAAGAGTTTCGCGCCAAAAATGACGGTCTTGATTTGGGCATGGGTGGCAGCAAACGCCAGCTTGAAGAGCTTGATGACTCATACTACAATGACCACACTTTTGATTGTGACTAGTCAATTCTCTTGCTTTTTCTTTAGAAAAATGTTAATTTTATTACATATTGGTTCCGTCGTCTAGTGGTCTAGGACGTCTGGTTCTCATCCAGAAAATCGCGGGTTCGACTCCCGCCGGAATCACCAATTCAAGATCTAGAGTCAAAATTTGACTCTTTTTTGTTTATTCTAGAGAATTTCAACTACAACATATTTTTCATATTTTACAAGTAAAGCTTCCTGTGATAAAATATTTATATGAAAAAACTTCCAATTGTCGCACTCATCGGCCAAACCAATGCCGGTAAATCGAGCCTCCTAAACCGCATGGCACATAAAAATATTGCCATCGTGGCACGCGAGGCTGGTACTACTCGTGACAACGTAATTGCCACCATCGACAATTGTTTTACTCTTATCGACACCGCAGGTCTAAAAAACCCTGAAGATGACTTTGAAGCCTCTATCCAAGATCAGATCGAGGACGCCATCGAAGTTGCTGACCTCATCCTCTTCACTGTCGACTCCACCAAGTATCCTGATTTTCGCGATCTAGACATCGCCCGTTCCGCTCTTCGCTCCAAAAAGCCAGTCTTCCTAATCTTGAATAAATCCGACCTCAAAGAGTCTCTTGATAATTTCGAATACCTCAAATTTGGTATTAAAGAAGATAACATACACCGCACTTCTGCAACCACCGGTTTTGGTGTTAATAATCTCAAACAGGCTATTTTTCATACCCTAGATGTCAAGCCAAAAGAAGAAGCCACCGAAGATAGTAAAGTAAATCTAGACGAAAACGGCAACCCCCTAATCAAGCTTGCCCTTATCGGCCGTCCAAACGTCGGTAAGTCCAGTCTCTTTAATCGTCTCGCCCAAAAACAGCAGGCCATTGTTAGCTCAAAGCAGGGAACCACCCGCGACATCAATCGTATCCGCGTCAAATTTAAGGGACAGACCATTGAAATCCTTGACACTGCAGGCCTTAGAAAGCCTGGCAAGCGCGAGGTTGGTATTGAAAAATTCTCCGCTATTCGCACCCTCGCCGCTATCGAAGAGGCCGATATCTGTGCTCTTCTTATAGATTCTAAAGAGCCACACTCTAAGCTCGATCAGTCTCTCGCCGGACAAATTATCGAGGCTGGTAAGGGAATTATTATGGTTCTCACTAAAGCCGACCTTCTTGACAATTCTACCCCTGTTACATCTACTCTTTCAGATAAAACCAAAACCGCTGACTACACCGAAATCGACCATATCCTCAATCACCTAGAACGCGATTTCAACTTCCTTTCCTTCGCTCCAGTCCTTATTACTAGCTCTGAAACTGGCAAAAACGTCACCAAGCTCTTTGAACTTGTTACTGAGATTGATTTAGCTAGACATACTGAAGTAAAAACTTCTGAACTTAATAAAATTCTCAACGAAGCCACTGTCTCTCATCCGCCAGCTGGACTGAAAAATACTCACCCAAAGCTCAAATATATTATTCAGACTGATACCTGCCCACCATGGTTTGTAATCCACGGTCGCGAGATGGAACTTCTCCACTGGTCTTATAAACGTTATCTTGAACGTCGCATCCGTGAGGTTTATCCATTTGTTGGTACACCAATCATGTTCTCCTTCCACAATGATCGCGCTGCTGGTCCACGCAAATCTTATCGCAATAACTCCAAAGATAACGACAAATAATTCGATTAAGCTTGCGTTTTTACTCAAAAGTGCAATAATATCACCAAGTGGGTATTGGTGCCTACTTTTTTGTAACTAGTAGTCTTTGATAGTTTTGGTTTAATTATCAAAATCTACTCAAACCACACGCTCTTTAAAAGGAGGGAATCATGAAAGCAACCCAGTCCACCCCGTCCTGCGACGCCAATGGCATCGTCATCAAAGACATCTCTTCCGATACCCGGGTCAATTATTCTGGCGAGAAGTACACTGGCTACGTACTTGACAAGAGTACACTTCTGGCTTGCCCGGAAGTCATCCCCAGCTTTGATTGTGATACCGATGAGATCTTCAAAGAATGGTCGCACAGTGCATGGGACGACTTTTATCATGCATATCTGATCATACCGACTTCCGTAATCGAGGAGTTGAACGCGATTTCACCGGAAAACGAAGTCTATTACTACATCGCAAGACAAGTTTTAAGAAGACTCCGTAGGTTGATCGAAAAAGTAAAATTCGTCTCCGACGAGGAAAAGACAAATAAGCTGAAGACGGCCATTTATTTTCCGCAACAGAAAAACCTTTTCACGGTTTTTCCGAACACTCGTAGTTTGTCATTTTTTGGGAACTCAGGTTTAAAAGATCCCGTAGGACAGCTGCTTGGTGCGGTCGACTCCGCCAAGAACCACGTCATGATAGGCAGTCTCGTCCTACTCACCAACGATGAAGCAATCGCAATCCGCGCTCGCGCTACCGGCACTGCAACTGCCTCCCTGGCCAGCAAAGCCCCGACTTATACCGGCAGACGTGAAGTCACCGTTCCATTTGAGCTTTATGAGGATTTTATGAGCTCTAATTGCGGAATTAGCCTGGAGACATGGCAGCAATTCATGCCTGATGAACCGCGACTGTTTGCCAATGAGTTCATCGTCATGACACCCAAGTTAGGGCAAAATGGCTACGATGTTCTAAAG
>CAUTNG010000036.1:0-3313 GCA_963539995.1 uncultured Candidatus Saccharibacteria bacterium | reverse complement strand
CAAAAGCCGCCCGAATCAGGGCGGTTTTTGCTTGTCATTTTGATTTTGCTTGTGTATAATATTACCTAGATAAAAAGGAGGTTAATGACTAAAAAACATAATATTTTAATGGAGATTTTTGCTTGTGCACTTTTCTCGATTTGTGCAATTCTGCTTTCCTCAAACCAGACCTTTGCAGTAGAGCGCCAGAAGACATTCTTGCAGGTTTCTCCATCAAAACAACAGCTCGGTGGTCTTGAGCCAGGTGAAGTAAGGGAAGGTAGCTTCAAGGTTCAAAACATCGGTACCGGTGCTTTCGATTTTAAAGTCTATGCCTCTTCTTATGAGGTCAAGGGCGAAAACTATGATCCAGTCTTTGATGGCTCTAAAGATGGACTCAAAATCGCTAACTGGTTTACTTTTAGCCAGGATACCGGTCATCTCGAATCCGATACTGAAGTGACTATAAACTATACCATCCGTGTTCCACAAAACGCTCCAGGTGGTGGTCAGTACGGCGCCATCATGGTCGAAACCGTTAAGGAAAATGATGACAAATCAAACATCCAGGCAATTTCTCGCGTCGGTATGGTAATCTATTCTCATATCAATGGTGAAGTTAATCGTTGTACTAGGATTTTAGAGAATAAATTACCATCATTCCTCTTTAATCCTCCAATCTTTGGTGAAAGTCGTGTTGAAAACTGTGGTAACGTCGACGCCGAATTAAGTGTGAGCCTTAAAGTTTATCCATTCTTCTCAAACGAAGAAATCTATACTAACGAAGAGAAACCAACCGTCCTCAATACATTACCTGCCACTAAGCGCTACCATAAAGAGCTTTGGGCTAATTCACCAGCTATCGGTATTTTCAACGTAGAGCAAATTATTAAATACGGTTCGGAAACCAAAACTGAGCGCAAGCTCGTCATCGTCTGTCCAGTCTGGCTTATTGTTCTTATCGTTCTCTTCATTCTTTCAATCATCTTCTGGCTCGTCGCAAGAAATCGCGAACGTAAAACCAATTCACGTGCTTAAAATTAATAGGAAAACCGGGATAAATCATGTTAGCAAAATCTAAAATTACTTCAACCCAAAAGAATTTTACTCGTTTCTTAAACAAAGCAATAGTTGTTTGTCTCCTAGCCGTCGGAGTAATTGCAGGTGCCACATTTTATCCCGAAACCCCTATTGTTCATGCCGAAGAGACCGAAAAACCAGCCATGCGCATTCAGGTCTCTCCGACTGATAATCGCGTTGCGTTAAATAAGGGCGAGACTAACGAATATTCATTCAATGTCGACAATACTGGCACTGACTCTTACGATTTTAAAGTCTATGTCACTCCGTATTCCGTTACTAACGAAAAATACAGTCCAAACTTCTCCAATGAAACAAGTCACACGATGCTTCGTCGCTGGATTGATTTTAAAAATGAAGCAGGCGAATACGTGAAGGAAAATACCTACACAGTTGAGCCTGGCCAGCGCAAAGAGGTCCATTATCGCATCACCGTCCCAGCCGACATTCCTGGCGGTGGTCAGTATGCTATGATCTTTGTCGAAGCAATCCCAAAAACCGACAATAATACTGGTGGAATTCGCACGATTTCTAGACTTGGCTACCGCGTCTTCGGTCGCACCAATGGCGAAACCAAAGAATCGGCAGAGATCCTCAATCATAATATGGACAGTTTTTATACTTCCGGCAAGGTTAGGATGACTGGCTCTGTAAAAAACGATGGTAACGCAGATTTTAATGCTATCTTTAAAATTAAAGTTGAAAAAATCTTTGGTGGCGTCGTCTATGAGGACAGCAAAGGCTATGACGTGCTTCCAGAAACCACTCGCACCATCGAAATGCTTTGGGAGGATACACCAGCCTTCGGCATTTACCGCATCACATCCAGTATGAACGCACTAGATAAATCGAGTAGTACAACAAAAATTGTCCTAATTATTCCAATCTTTATGATCGTTATCTTGCTTATGCTATTGACAATCACAATTGCCTGGTTTATAATTCTCTACAGAAAGCGACAAGCCCAGAAATCGAAGCTTATTATCTAATCGCGAGGATAATAAGTCGAGAAGAAGGGGACGATGCGAGTCGTCAAGCGTTCAAAATAAAAATAAAAAAGCGAGTGTGAAAATGAAGAAAAAAGGAATAATCGGACTCTTCGGTTTAGCTTCCTTAGCTATGGCCGGATTAACCGTTCAAGCTGCATTACCTACCTATGCAGCAAATAGTACTAACGTTACCGTCCAGCTAACGGTGCTTCCAAGCGGTGAAGCTCTCCAGATTGAGCTACCAACCGATGGAAACGCCTTTACCTCAGATAAGGTAACTGTCAGGCAACAGTATGCCGAAGCCAAGGATATTCAGTGGCGCATTGTCTATAAAGATGATGCAGGTACTGAAACGACCTATCCAATGCCTCAGATCTCCGTGGCTGATCCACACGGTAATGCCACTTCTGGTACTCACGAAGACCAAGTTGACCTTACCGCATTAAACGGTGGAAAATATGGTTCATATAAAATCATTTCAATGATTAACAACAAGCCATCAACCGAAGATGTTGTGACCTTTGAATATCGTGCGCTAAAAATCAAAGACAACGGAACCGATCCAAATAACAATAATCCTCAGGTAATTATTGACCATGGTCCAAATGTCGATCATGTCAATGTCCAGATCTATGATCAGAATGGTAACCCAGTTCTCCCAGCTCCAATTAATGTGCCAACCACTGACACCACTGGTGGACATGGTGGTTCAACCAACTGGACTGTGCCTGTAACAGAGAACAATCTAAAAGATGGTCACTACTGTGTTGTCTTTACCGCTTATGATAATCTCGGCAATATTCTCGATCGTAACGCCAAGTACTGCTTCGATTACACCTCAAAGAAAGCTCCGCTCGTGCCAGATACTGGTGGATCAATCTTCGCTGGTACAAACTTTACTAACGCAGATTACATCTCAACTTCACTCGCCGTCTTCTTTGTCGCAGCATTCTTCGCGCTTATGGTATTAAAGCGCAACCGCAAAGCAAAGCGCCGCTAAAAGCATCAAGAGAATAAAAACACGCGCTACTAGAGTAAAAGCTCAAAAAATAGACTCAGATGGGTCTATTTTTTATTTTTAAGAACCAAATCTAGTGTGCTGTTTTTTCTACTCAAAAACCTTTTTCTACTCCAAAACCTATTTTCTTGTATATTTTAAAAAATCATGCTAAGATAAAATTACTGGACGATTAGCTCAGTTGGCTAGAGCGCGTCTTTGACGTAGACGAGGTCAGAGGTTCGAGTCCTCTATCGTCCACCAGTAT
>CAUTNG010000035.1:0-3747 GCA_963539995.1 uncultured Candidatus Saccharibacteria bacterium | reverse complement strand
GCTCGTAAAACATTTTCGGAAACGTAATTTTCACTTGGGATGAGTTCGAGTCCTTCAATTTGACGCTTCTTTTCTTGCTCAATAAGATTAAAAACAGGGTCTTGTACTGATTTTTTAGCATTTTCTAGCATAACTTTACCTTTTCTGATTATTTAATTTTTTGATATAAGTTATGAGTATAATTTAGTACATATTGACCTTCCTTTGTATCTACTATATCACTGTTTTTACCGAGTTCAGTTACCTGATATTCATTTTTGTCGAATTCCGGGAAATATACGTCAGCCTCTTTGTCTTCCCCATCCACTTCCGTTAGATAAAGTTTATTGCAGTATGGTAAAAATTGCTGATAAATTGAGCCGCCGCCGATAATAAAATATTCCTGCTCATCGTTTTTGTGTTCATTAATAAATTCTTGGAGGTTATGCAGAACGGTGACTTCTTTTGGGAAGGTTGGCTCTTCGTCTGGTGACAATACGTAATGCTTGCGACTTGGCAACATTTTAGGGAGGCTTAAGAAAGTGGTGCGCCCCATGACGACAGGAAAACCTAATGTGGTTTGTTTAAAAAATTTGAGGTCGCCAGGGATTTGAAAGACTAGGCCTCCTTTTTTGCCTAATTCGCGGTTTTTGCCGATGGCGGCGATGATACTAAAACTCATGTGACTCCTGTTTGGACTTAATATTATTTTGGTTAATCGGCGTATTCTTCTGGTGGTTAGCACATTCTGCTGTTAAGGCCTTGACGCAACTATTCTGTAACTGGCATCATGATGCGGCCCTGATGTTTATAATCAATCAACTGAATATCTTTTAGTTCTTTTGAATTATCGAATTTGAAAAAATCGGTGATCTCAGGATTAATATAGAGTTTCGGAGCCTTGAAAAGTGCGCCGTCTTTTTTAAGTTTTTCGTCACGACGGCGGAGCTGCTCTTCTATGCCGGGGATTTGATTTTCATAGATATGAGCATCATTTATGACATAGGTCATGAGGCCTGGCTCAAGGTTGCAGACTTTGGCGATTAGATGGCAGAGCACTGCGTACTGTGTAACATTAAACGGCATACCGAGCGGTACGTCGTTTGAGCGGACCGTAACAATGACGTTAAGTTTTTTATTTTCAGAGACGCTCCACTGAGTATTCCAAACACAGGAAGGTAGGGCGGCGGTCTTTAACCATTCATTCTGCCAGAGTGACATGATCATGCGGCGGTTAGTTGGATCGGTTTTGATGGTTTCAATGAGACCTTGAGTGAGTTGATAATGATTAATGATCCAGCCATAAGCGGTACCGATGGTGTGGGCAAATTCCTTGCCAAAATGTTTGCCTTGATAATTCCCCTCTGCGTCAATCTCCCATTGGTCCCAGATTTTAATACCACGTTCTTGGAGCCAGCGCACGTCATTACTTTGTGCTTGATAAAACCAAAGCATTTCGAGAACGGCGGACTTAAAGGCGACAAACTTAGTGGTAAGGATGGGAAATTCTTCCGATAAATCAAATTGGAGAATTTGATGAGGAAGCCTGATGGTTGTGGTCGGTTTTATTGTTTGGGCTAAGTGATTCGGAAAATTCAATTTAGAAGACTCTCCAGTTGATTTTTCCAGAACTTTCGGATTCGTGGTGACCCGTTCTCCGGTAGTGAG
Organism: uncultured Candidatus Saccharibacteria bacterium; assembly: GCA_963539995.1. Classification (GTDB taxonomy): domain Bacteria; phylum Patescibacteriota; class Saccharimonadia; order Saccharimonadales; family Saccharimonadaceae; genus Nanosyncoccus. Next base: position 2,100 of record CAUTNG010000035.1, on the reverse strand, counting down.
AATTTTTTGGCATAGTGTTAGGTATTGTTCGTCAAACTTACTCATAGACCTCCATTTTGGTTAAGTATAGCATACTTCTTACGATATTGAAAAAGCCCCAGCATAAAGCTGGAGCTTAGAGGTGTGATGAGCTTATTTTTTCTGGAACGTATGCAGGTCGTACTCTTTATCCGAAATACCAAGTTTTTGGACAATTTCATCCCAGTTGTCGTACCATTCTCTGCGAACATCGATGATGGCGGCACGAATAACGTCAAGGAAAATCGGAAAATAGCTGTACTGATGATAATCCTTAATGAAGCCTGCAAAGAAAATATCGACCAGTTTATCGCTGTTCATGATCTTTGCGTATTCAGATTCGCGCTTTGATCCAGTGTCTTCCGGGACATTTGTGTAATGCCCGCAGTGGTGATGCCGTTCATAGACAAGTCCGCGCAGGATTGCGTCTGTTTTATCGGCAAGTTTACAAAGTTCATGTACTTTTAATTCTTCATCAGTTAATTCCTGAGGTGACCCGTTAAAGATATCGAAGTCACTTAAGATGGCTTTTTTTACATCATTAGGGAGATGTAGAATATTTTCGTTCAGACAAGTATATTCGGCCAGATTGATGGCTGCTTTGTCCCTTGTGCCATTATCGGGCGTGTCGCCGGCAGCCGTTTCTCCAAGGTCGTGAAAACGCATTAATCTCTTGCATCTCGCATAAATCTCCGGCGATCCTTCACCTGGATAGAACATTTCCATCAGCTCGATCAGGGTCATAGTGCCAAGTGTGTGTTCAGCCACTGACTCCGCTCTCGAATAATCCTCAGCATGATTGTCGTCACTATGGCAGCCATAGTTGGTGAAGCCGACACGCAGTATATAATCTTGTTTTCTGGTGTTGGCATAGGTCTGCCAAATGTGGCAAGAAGCATCCTTGTAGTTCTCAGAATACATCATAGTCGCAGCCCCCTTTTCTTCTAGTTTGCTCTCTAAATTAGTTACGGAAAATACATTCACCTCAATCAGGTCTGCTGCCGGACAATCCAACCTGACCGTTCTGGTGTACTCCGACTTCACTTGGTAAGTGCGGCCTGAGTAGTTGAAACATCTTTGACTCATGTTTAACCTCCTAATGTACTATTAATAAAGACCGGGCAATCCAGTCTTAATATTATCGGTATTATAGAACTATATACTATTTTAAGCAACCATTTGCGGTTTCGTGCTTGTGCTTGCAAAATATACTGTTTAATTTTAGAATATGTTTTAACTTATGGATCTTTACAAATATGGAGGTGGTTATGTTGGAAAAAGAAATGTCTTTGGAAGATCGTGAAGAAGTAAAAATGACAAGTACTTTTCTGCGTGGCTTTGCTAGCGCGGGAGGGTATGTGCAGATTCTATCAGCACTTGGCTATGCGACACGGAAGCATGCGGGACAGTTTCGTAAGAATGGGAAGCCGTTTATCTTGCACCCATTAAAGGCGACGACTTATGCGATTTCTTGTGGAATGAAGGATGATGTTCTTCTGGCGGCAATTTTGCTACACGATGTGCCGGAAGATACGTTCACGCCGGTGACTGAATTACCCTGTAATGACGAAGTGAAGCATGCGGTGGAGCTGATGACTTTTCGTCGTTGTGATGGAGAGACGAAGCTGCAGGCTAAACGTCGATATTATGCGGGACTTTTGAATAGTAAATATGCATTGCTCTGCAAGGCGTATGATCGCGTAAATAATATCTGGACATTGTGTGATCTTTCGCGCGAGGCGATCATCAAGAATGTGTATGAGACGGAATTTTTCTTGATGCCGTTACTACACAAAGCGAAGTCTATCTGGCCTGAGTTTGCTGATCAAATCAGTGGACTGCGTGAGATTTTTCGTGGAACTATCTATATGTATTCAAAAACATGCGGTTTTGAGGTACCTTGCGAAGAACCGTCGGACGATGAGTGGTCTGAGATTCTCGGAAGTTAGGGGACAAAATGTCCCCTTTTTATTCTATTGTGATATAATATGTTTGTCGGGGCATTAGCTCAGTTGGCTAGAGCGCTTCAATGGCATTGAAGAGGTCATGAGTTCGAGTCTCATATGCTCCACCATTTATTGT
>CAUTNG010000034.1:0-3973 GCA_963539995.1 uncultured Candidatus Saccharibacteria bacterium | reverse complement strand
CAGTCGTGGATTTGGTGGATCAACAGGGAAAAATTTTCCGCTATACGCTGGTTCACAGCCTAGAGGCAAACCCTCTGGACGGGCGAATTTCCGTGGACAGCCCGCTGGGAAAAAGTTTGTTAAATCATAAGAAATCCGAAACCGTCTCCTGGAAAAATGGCTTGGCGACCAAGCAGCTACAGGTTATCAACATTAGCTAATCTCAATTGTCCACCACGATAGTTTAGCTCTCACTGGCAAGTGGGAGCTTTCTTATATAAAGCAATAAGCCGATGCTGCGGCATGCTATAATTACACTAAGAATATTCACAAATTTAGCAACAAAAAATAAACGGGGGATATATTATGTCAAAGCTAAACGTAGACCAGAAAAGCATCTATGAGCTTTTATCGGATAGGAAAGCGGACTACATCATACCAGATTACCAGCGTCCATATGCGTGGGACGAGGATAGCTGCCAAACTCTCTGGGATGATATATTTTCTTTCGCGATACCAGATAATGATGCTACAAAATTCGACACAAGCGATGAATATTTTCTTGGTTCAATTGTGACTTTTGAAAACGACAAGAAACAGCAAGAAGTAATTGATGGTCAACAACGTCTGACGACATTCATGCTTCTCCTCCGAGCTTTCTATGACCGCTTCACGAAAATGCAAGATCAAGATTCAAAAGACTTTTCCGAACGCATTGCCAGCTGCATATGGAAAACAAACGAAATGGGCAAGCCAGATAAGGAGCACCTAAAAATAGACTCTGTTGTCGCCACAGACAAAGATAAAGACGAATTCTTATCAATTCTAAAAACTGGCAATGTAAATAGCAGCCAGACTAGTCGTTACGCGAACAACTTCCGGTTCTTCCTTAAAAAAGTTGACGATTTCATCAATGATTTTCCGAAATTTGCCGAAAAACTTCCTGCTCGCATCTTAAACAACTGCATTCTTATGCCAATCGAAGCCGAATCTCAAGATACCGCTCTTCGTATTTTCTCAACGTTAAACGATAGGGGTCTCCCACTTTCAGATTCTGATATTTTTAAGGCTCAATTCTATCAATATTACAAACAGAAAAGTGAAGACGACAGGGATGAGTTTATTAAAGACTGGAAAAAACTCGAGGAGACATGTGAAAAAATCTTTCACCCAATCACCGGCACACCAATGGACGATTTGTTTACGAGATACATGTATTTCATTCGCGCCAAGCGAGACAATAACAAGTCTTCCACGACCGAGTCACTTAGAAGATTCTATGAGCGTGATAAATATTCCGTACTTAAACAAGATGACACTTTTGAAAATCTTAAAGATCTTGCTCAATTCTGGGAAGATATTACCGATCAAAATCGTGAACGTTTCAGCGAAGAGGTTTTAAAGAAATTATTCATATTAAACTATGCTCCAAATAGCATGTGGAATTATTTCATATCTGTTTACTATTTAGCAAATCGCACCGAAGACGGAAAATTGGATGATGAAGATTTTAAGATGTTTCTCGATCGTACAATTGCATTCATATGGGGATACGCAATAATACATCCCGGAGTGAACGCATTAAGAACGCCTATTTTCGCCGAGATGCTGAATATAGTTAATCTAAATGAAGTTACATTCTCAGACTTCAAATTTGATAAAGAGCAAACACGCAGTGCGATCCTTATTTATGATTTCAAGAATGGTAGACCAATCACCAAATCCATGCTGGCGCTTCGTATGATGCTTAATAAAGAGCAATCATATCCAAAACTCTCTCAGCAGTTTGATATTGAACATATTTATCCCAGAAAGCGACAGGAAAATGAGAAAGGATTGTCTAATAATCGACAAATCGACCTCCTTGGCAATAAATCTCTTTTAGAAAAACGGATCAATATTCGCGCATCCGACTATAGATTCGAAGATAAAATTAAATATTACCAGGGTTTTGTCAATAGTAGAGGACAACGCATAGGCGGAACAGAAAATCTTGAGCTCAAGAATATAAGCAATGTTTATAAAAAATTCGGAGAAAAAGAAATTGTCGAGAGGACTAATTTGTTTATTGACGATTTTATGAATTTACTAGATAAAAATGGCTTGATTGCCTAAAAACAAAAAATCACCCAAAAGAGCGACTGTTTATGCCTGTCAAATTTGGCTGGGACGGCAGGATTCGAACCTATTTCCAAACTATGGCACAGCATTGAAAGATAAATCAGGGCAAAGCCCTGCTCGGCTGGTTGCTCGCACCCCGACCCGCCGAACTGCTACGCGCAAAAACCGCTGTTTGGGTGGCGAGTTAGAGAAATACACCTTTAACTGCTTTTACTCAAACGAATCTTCGTTGCTCCTCGGGCTTCAGTTTACCAGGAATAGCTTCACCAGTTAAAGCAGTCTTAACCCGTTCTATCTCATTGTCGTTAATTTCTATAAGATTTACTATATAATCACGCCGTCCTTTGTACAAGATTGAATTGTGTAAATATATTAGACCAGTATACGCAACCTCAATTCGCTCTTGACTTGGCAGTATCTTCAATAATGCAAGCGGTTTCTTCATATAAACTAGTTCATATTTTGACTGTAAGTCGGTCGCAGCTTTTCTGAGATCCTGGGTAATTGATTTAATTATATCTATCTCGTGTTCAGTTGGCTCTGCAGAAAAGAAGTTAGTAAGCCTATTAGAATAGAAATCAACTTGACTCAGCACGACCTGTATTTGTTCTCGTGTCTTTTGAGTTGGTACTATGACCAAAACCTTAAACAGCTCTGACACAATCAAAAGGATTACGCCTCCAATAAGCGTTGCACATGCGGTTAAGATTATATTCTCTATATCGCTCACAGTACTTTTATTCTACCCTATAACAACTAAAAATGGTATAATTTGACACAACATGATATTTTTCAAAGATAGATATTTCGTTTCGGCTAAAAAATGCCCCTACATTAGCAAGGAGCAAATCAAACAGCATAACAGTGTTGTAAATGAAGTCGAACAGCTAGTAAAGGAAGAAAGCAAGCTCCGTTCGGAGGCAGAAAAGACGAGCAAGAGGGTCTCTATTATTGTGGGGCTAAGTTTGGCTGGAATGTCCTATTACTACTTTTTGACTCATTCTTGGCAAGATGAAATTGTTGGCTTGATTACGCTTTCAATTCCGGCATTTGTGATTTTTTCATTTGCCTATGCCATAGTTAACGAAATACTTGACTCCAGTATCAATAACAGATATGACCTCAGAGAGCTAGAGCAGGCTATCAAAGAAAAACAAGCTTACCTTGATGGTGAATTACGTAAATTCAAAGAACTGGAGAAAAAATACGCCGAATATTGGCTTGATCTGAGCGGTCATCAGTTTGAAAAGGAAGTAGCAAAGCTGTATGAGGCTCACGGATATGACGTACAGGTTACAAAAGGCAGTGGCGACGGTGGAATCGATATATTTCTAGAAAAAGCAGGTCGTCGATATGGCGTTCAATGCAAGAACCACCATAAGGCAATCGGACCTGCTGCTATTCGCGATTTGTACGGGGCTATGTCGCATGAGGGGCTTGATGCTGGTATTTTTATAGCATCATCAGGTTATACTAAAGGCGCAAAGGAATTTGCCCGCAACAAAGCAATTACACTTCTCGACATAAATAATGTGCTGCGTATGCATGCAGCTACCCTTACGGAATAGATAATAAACGAGCATATCTTTTCTCTAACTCGCCACCCAAACAGCGGTTTTTTCGCGTAGCAGTTCGACGGTTCGGGGCGCGGGCGACCCGCCGAAGGTCGCTGCTGAGATTTTAGTGATTTCCATTTAAATCTTGCACTTAATAAATAGCGTTGCCCTTATAGTAATACTTATGTTATTGCAGTATAGTAAAACCATGAGCAAACTCCACCTACACATCGCTAACGCCAACCAAACTTTCACCGATGCTGAAATTGCCATATTCAAAAATACAGCGCAACAAGCCGAGACTTTTGTTTCGAGCG
>CAUTNG010000033.1:0-4193 GCA_963539995.1 uncultured Candidatus Saccharibacteria bacterium | reverse complement strand
CTTAAGTTAAAAGGGGACCCGAAGGAAATACCAGAAGAGGTCGAAGTGCGTGGTGAGGTGATTATTTTTAAAGATGATTTTGCCAAAATTAATCAGCGCCAAATCGAAAAAAAGGAGAAAACTTTCGCTAATCCGAGAAATCTTGCTGCCGGCTCGATTCGCCAGCTTGATCCAAAAGTGGCTGCCTCGAGACCCTTGCGTTTTATGGCTTATGACCTAGTCACCCCTAATCTTGCCACCAATCAGCTAGCTTATCAGACCATTCGCAAATTCGGCTTCCAGACTTCAATGCAGGACCGCACCTTTGATTCGCTCGATCAGGTGATTGCCGAAATTCACCATCTCGGCGAAATTCGTGCTAGTCTGCCATTTGGGACCGATGGTATGGTGATTAAAATCAATGATCGTAAAATCTATCAAGATCTTGGCATTATCGGCAAGACCCCACGCGCTGCGGTAGCTTATAAATACCCAGCCGAAGAAGCCACCACCAAGGTTCGTGACATCGTTATCTCAATCGGTCGTACTGGCGCCGCAACTCCAGTCGCCATCTTTGATCCAGTTGAAGTAGCTGGAAGTATAGTCCGTCATGCCACTCTCCATAATGCCGACGAAATTGATCGACTCGGTCTTCGCATCGGTGATACCGTTATTATCTATAAAGCTGGTGACATCATTCCTCAAATTAAGGAGGTTCTCACTACGCTCCGCAGTGAGGACTCAGTAGAATTTAATTACGAAGAGGCCCTAAAATCACAATACCCAGAACTAGAATTTGAGCGCCCAGCTGGTGAGGTGGTTTACCGCGTCAAGGGGCTTGATTCAAACCTAATCTTAAAACGCTCCATTGAATATTATGCCAGTAAACCAGCCCTCAATATTGAAGGGTTAGGCGAGAAAAACGTCAATCTTCTTGTTGATTCCAAATTAGTTAATAATCTCTCTGATCTTTACCGTCTTGACGTTGCGCAAATCGCCAAACTTGATCGATTTGGTGAGCTTTCTGCAAAAAAGCTAATAGACGCAATTGAAAAATCAAAATTAATGCCACTCAGTAAATTTATTACTGCCCTTGGCATTCGTCATGTTGGGGTGCAGACCTCAATTTCGCTCGCCAATTATTTCAAAACCCTAGATGCATTAGTTGACGCCACGGCCGATGACTTACTTTCGATCCCAGACATTGGCCAAGTGGTTGCGGAATCCATTCTGGCTTATTTTGCTGATGAGGATAACCTCGCGCAGCTCAAAATGATGCAAGAATTAGGCGTGAAACCATATTTTGAAGATAAATCTGGCCAACCACTCGCTGGAAAAAGTTATGTTGTTTCTGGCACACTTTCTTCAATGGGACGCGAGGAAGCGGAGGAAAAACTGCGCGCTCTCGGTGCTACAGTCACTGGCTCGGTCACAAAAACCACTACCGCTCTCATCGTCGGGGAAAAACCGGGCGCCAGTAAAACCACCAAGGCGGAAAAATTGGGTATCCCGGTCTTGCAAGAAGAGGGATTCTTGGAATTGATCGGAAATTAACTAGTTATCTTGAACTAAAAAGCATCTTAAAATTAACTAGTTATCTTGATCTAAAAAGCATCTTAAAATTAACTAGTTATCTTGATCTAAAAAGCATCCTAAGATTTAACTTAAAAAATCTAACTTAAAAACGACCAAAGGGTTATTAAAAAAGTCACCCATTAGGGTGACTTTTATGTTAGAACTCCAAATCTTAGTTATTGGAAGTCCTAGTTATTGAACGGATTTGCGAGGCTGAGATCTGGGTTCTCCTCTGCAATGCGCATCAATTCATTGTATTTAGCGATGCGCTCTGAGCGTGAAAGGGAACCAGTCTTAATCTGACCAGCACCAAGACCTACTGCAAGGTGAGCGATTGAAGTATCTTCAGTTTCACCGGAGCGGTGAGAAATGATTGTATTAAATCCATTTTTCTTAGCCATCATCACGGCGTCAATTGTCTCAGAAAGTGAACCAATCTGGTTTGGCTTAATCAAAATTGCGTTGCCAGCTTTTTCTTCAATGCCACGGCGCAAAAGTTTAGTATTTGTGACAAAAAGATCATCACCAACTAGCTGTACGCGGTCGCCCAACTTCTTAGTTAGAAGTTTCCAGCCTTCCCAGTCGTTTTCAGCGAGACCATCCTCGATTGAAACTACTGGATAATTATCGAGAATCCAGCCATACCAATCAATCATCTCTTCAGAAGTTTTAGTTTCATTTGAAGTCTTAATCTGGTAATGACCATCTTTGTAGAACTCGGAAGAAGCAATGTCCATCGCAATTGCAATGTCTTCACCAGGTTTGTAACCAGCGGCTTCAATAGCGAGTTTAATACATTCGAGAGGTTCGTTATTACCATCTTTTACGCGTGGTGCATAGCCACCTTCATCACCAACCGTGGTAACATAGCCGCGTTCTTTTAATACCTTCTTTAAGGCATGGAAAGTTTCTGCACCCATACGTACTGCGTCAAAAATATTGGTTGCACCAAGTGGCATGAGCATATATTCCTGAAAATCAGTACTCCAGTCCGCGTGTGCTCCACCGTTCATGACGTTCATCATTGGCATAGGTAGTGACATAATTTCTTGTGTACCAGCGAGACTTGCTACATATTCATAAAAATGGATACGTTTTGCACGAGCCATCGCCTTTGCGGTTGCCATCGAGACTGCGAGAATTGCATTCGCACCAAGATTTGATTTATTTTCGGTACCATCAAGATCAATCATCATCTGATCAACGGTATTTTGCTCAGCCGTATTGCCAACTAGGTGGTCACGAATCTGGTGATTAATATTATGAACCGCCTTCAAAACACCCTTGCCGTTATAGTAATTAGGGTCGCCATCGCGAAGTTCCAAGGCCTCACCTGAACCAGTTGAAGCACCAGAAGGAACCATTGCGCGACCAACACTACCGTCAGACAGAAAAACGTCTGCCTCAACGGTTGGATTGCCGCGGCTATCTAGAATTTGTCTTGCTTTAATTTCTTTGATTGTTAGATTATCCATGAGCTCATTATAGCATTTATTAAATCACTTATGGTATGATGTATTAAAGAAATTTCTAATAACGAAAGGTGTATGATGCCAGAAGAAAAATATGGCGACATAGATGTGAATCCAATTGAAACTCAACTAGATGGGGATTTGGATTCAAAAATAACAACCTCTCAGGAAGCGCCAGTAACTTCTGACGAAAAGCCAGAACTAGATAACGTAGTGCCTGAAGTAGTGATAGTAGATGAGGTGGCTGAAGTAGTGGCCGATCCTAAACTTCTCGAAGAGCCAGCTGAAGTAGTAGCTGATCCCAAACTTCTCGAAAAGCCAACTGATGAGGAAACTATTTTACTGGAGGCTACGACAGCTCAGGAAGATAAAAAAGCTCAATCGAAAAAGCCAAGAAGTAAAAAGGGGATTATTTTTGGAGCTATAGCTCTAACTGTGGTTGCTGGTTGTGGTGTCGCCGCCTATTTTTATAGCTTGCCAGAAAAAGTTGCTGCCGATGCTATCACTGGCTACATCAAACAGGCAAATAAGCAAATGCACATGTCTGGTAGTATAGAGATTAAACCACATCAGAATAACGAGTTGGCCAGTCTTCTTCAAAGTATCCGTCTTGATTTTAAGTCCGACACGAATCATTTTAATAATAATGTCAGCGTGAATTTTAATCTGGCTATGCAGGGCGGCCAGAACATTAACTTTAGTCTTAATGCCTTTGTTCAAGAGAATGGTGTTATCTATCTCAACGTTGACAAACTAAAAGACGCTTTTAATAAGGCCACAAGTTTCATGTCAATCGTCCCTGATGGACAAAATGGGACACCGTCAATTCTTGGGCTCATGCAAAAGGCTATCGGCACCATAGAGGGGAAATGGTGGCGCATCAATGTCAACGAAACTGTTAATGCAGTTGGTGACAACGGGCAAAAAATGGATCAAAAAGAGAAGGAAAAGGTTGTCTCAAGATATAACTGTTTTGTCCGTGAAATCAAGAAGGATCTCGAACAGACAGATAAAGTTGCTGACAGTTATCGCAAATCCCCGTTCCTTGCGGTCAAGCCAGCAAACGCAGATGATCTTAAAAATAACAGTACCGCAAACCGCGTCAAAGAAACCGGTATGCTCTATCAGGCCAGTATTGATTCGAATAAACTTTTTGAGTTCATACAA
>CAUTNG010000032.1:0-4733 GCA_963539995.1 uncultured Candidatus Saccharibacteria bacterium | reverse complement strand
GTGATTTTGCTTTTGCGGAAAAATACCAGTTACAAATCAAGCCAGTAATTGAGAACCCGACTGAAGAACCTTGCTTCCATGGTGAAGGCAAGCTGATTAACTCTGGAGAATTTAACGGCTACTCTTCGGAAGAAGCTCGCGCTAAAATTCTTGAAAAACTCGGCACTAAAGTTGCAGAGAAAAAAGTCACCTATCGTATGCGCGACTGGCTAATTTCTCGTCAGCGTTACTGGGGCTGTCCAATTCCAATCGCCTATGATAAAAACGGTGAACCTCATGCCATACCTGAGGAGCAACTTCCGGTGGTTCTTCCAGAGGTTTCTGATTTTAGACCTGATAAAACTGGCCGTTCCGCCTTGGCTAAGGCTAAAGACTGGCTAAAAGTTACCATTAATGGCGAAGAAATGACCCGTGAAACTGATACTCTTGACGGCTACGCCTGTTCTTCTTGGTATCTCTGGCGCTATGCTTCACCACACGACAAAAATGCCGCCTGGGACCAGGAGGCCATCAAATACTGGGAACCGCTCGATATCTATTGTGGTGGTGACCATGCCGTTGCGCACTTATTATATGTCCGCTTCTGGTGTAAATTCTTTGCTGATGAAGGGTATCTGCCATTCCGCGAGCCAGTCAAAAAACTACTCTATAACGGCTATATCAACGCCCCAGATGGTAAAAAAATGTCTAAATCCAAGGGTAATGTGATTGATCCACTTGACGTGATTGACTCAGGTTATGGTGCTGACACTTTGCGCACCTATGAGCTATTCATTGGCCCTTATAATGAAGATGCAGCCTGGAGCACTACCGCGATCGGTGGCGTCTATCGCTTCTTGAATCGCTGCTTTAATCTTGCCTTCAATCAATCTGAGCGCCTACCGTCTGATAATCAGACCGCGCAAATCCGCCATAAAACCATCAAAAAAGTCACCCAAGATATTGAAAGTAATAATTTTAATACCGCAGTAGCAGCCTTGATGGAATACGTTAATGACCTCTATAAAATCGGCGTTCACAAAACTGATATTGTGGTACTCGCAAAGCTCTTAAAACCATTTGCGCCACACCTTGCTTCTGAAATTCTCGAATCTGAACAGGAAAATGACACCTGGCCTACGTATGATGAAAAAATGCTAGTTTCAGATTCTGTACAGTTGATCGTACAGGTTAATGGTAAAGTCCGCGCTAAGCTAGAAATCGCCGCAACTGACCTTCAAGATGAAGAGAAGATCAAGAACCTCGCGCTAGCCGAAGAAAATGTCAAAAAGTATCTTTCAGGTGAACCAAAGAAGATTATTATTCCAAAAGGCGCCAAACTCATTAATATCGTTGGCTAATTTAAACTTAATCTTGAAAAAACCGATTTTTTGACGTATAATTAGCTAAATTATTGTCAATATACTAATAAGGAGCATTTAATGCCTGAACCTAAAAAACAAAGCAGCCCAAGAAAGACTGGTCTTCGCCGAAGCCACCTACGTCTTGTTTTGGCTCGTGCTGTTAATAAGAAATCACCTGTTAAGGCTTTTGAGACCGCAAAAAAGACCCCAAACCTTAAGGTAAAAACTGTAAAAACTGCAAAAGTTGTAAGTAAAGCAAAGAAAAGCGAAAAATAATGGCAAGTAATCGGCACCTCGGTAGAATCATTGCATTACAAAGCTTGTATGAATACGAGTTTCGGGCAAAGGCGGGCGATGCTACAGCCGAAATCGAGTCCATCATCGCAAAAAATATTGAACCATATTCCAAAGCTCTCGGAGATACTGAGTTTGTTTTTAGTATCGGGAGAGGTGTAGTGAAAAATCAAGACAAGCTTGATCGTGAACTACAACCACTCGCTCCGGAATGGCCATTAGATACTATTGCAGCCATCGATCGCAATATTTTGCGTATCGGTCTTTATGAACTTGAAACAAGAGTTGTTCCTCCAAAAGTTGTGATTAACGAAGCTGTCGAGCTTGCAAAAGCTTTCGGCTCCGATAACTCTTCAAAGTTCATCAATGGTGTTCTAGGTACGGCCTACAAGCAACTTGGATTGAATAATGAAGAGAAAGAACATGAAGGATCAGAATCGCAAGTTGAGTCCCAACCAGTCGCATCCGACAAATAGAACGAAACCCAAAGATTCTACAACTCATAACTTTGTAAAAAATCGTCAAAACTCACGTAATTCTCGTTCAAACACCACAAAGGTAGGTATCGAGAAGTCATTTAAAAAGAAACCAGCCATCAAAGAGATTGTGCGCGAGCCGACCTCTGGCGGAATCGTTTTTCGCTACAATAGGCAGAAGAATGATATAGAAATTCTTCTCATCCAGGATTCAAAAAATCGCTGGACTATTCCAAAAGGCCATATCGAGGCCGGCGAAACTGCCAAGCAAACCGCTATTCGTGAAATCGGTGAAGAAGCGGGGTTGAATCACATCAAGGTCCTTTCTTGGCTAGGCAAAATCCACTTTAAGTATCGCCGCGTTGATAAATTAGTCCTCATGACTACCCAAATTTATCTCGTTCGTGCTATGGACGGTAATGAAAGACCAACCAAGGAAAAATGGATGAATGGCATCAAATGGTTTTCTTTTAGAGACGCACTCAATGCGATTGAGTATGACGACATTGAAAAGTTAATGTTAATCGCCAAAAAACGCATTCGCAATGGTGAGTTGTAAAGAAAAGTAGTTCGTACTTATAATAATTAAAATTCGAGGTTTCACCAGACACTAGATCACTCTAGTGTCAAAATGAACTCACGAAAAAGGATTTATGAAATCACCACTAGAAAAATATCATATCGACGTCGACCTCATAAAAAAGCATATCGAAGAGGCCGCTGTTAAGAAAACTCAAGATAAAAGTCTGCCACCTGAAACCTTTACCAAGGATACTCTTGATACCTATTCTGATTTTGCAAAGTCAAAAATGGGCATTGAATTTAAGGACGTCACACTTTTTATTACCGCACTAACTCACCGAAGTTACGTCAATGAGCATCGCAAGGCAGAAGTTGAGCATAACGAACGCCTAGAGTTTCTCGGTGACGCCATCCTGGAGCTTGTGGTTTCTGATTTCTTGTTTGACAACTTTGATGAACCGGAGGGCATTATGACCGCTTGGCGCTCCGCCCTGGTTCGCACCGAATCAATTGGTGTAGCCTCTTATGAAATCGGTTATATTCACCTAATTCGTCTATCCAAAGGTGAAAAGCTTGGCAATAGCCGTACTCATGCCTCTATCATTGCCGACTGTTTTGAGGCTGTCACTGGCGCAATCTATCTCGATCAGGGTTTTGAGGCCGCCAAAGACTTCATATATCAGCATATTATCACCAAAATGGATGAGGTCATCCTTTCAGAATCATGGCGTGATGCCAAAAGCTATCTCCAGGAGCTTGCTCAAAAGTTTGAAAATAGCACTCCACAGTATCATGTGACTAAAGAAGAGGGGCCGGATCACGATCGTCTCTTTACTATTGATGTGGTGGTAGCAGGACACAAACGCGGGACCGGTACGGGTCATAGCAAGCAAGAGGCTCAATCTGCTGCTGCTAGCGAAGGCATTAAATACTACAAAAAGCAAAATAATACCCAGAAAATGGTTACCGGTAAACTATCTCTGGTTAAATAATCCTTCACACCCGACCAGTAAAGATTAGTTATGGCATAATAATAGAGCCCAAGAAGTGGCTCTATTTGACGTTCCTTCATCTTATGATGTTAGAGCTTTACTTTCTTAACAAAATATGTTATTATATGTACGTTTCTAATGTGTGACATTCAAAATGTCAGAAAGTTCTTTACTAGGAGGAAAAAACCATGAAGATGGCATACACGAAGGATCAGGTCAAGGAATTGATTAGCAAGAAGGAGATGGAAAAAGCTAAGCCCATCAAGTATTCGAGAATCTACATTGAACGGATTATTCGGTACTACGTCCGTCTGCTCCGCTGGCTTTATCAAGTGGGGGCAAATATTTCCACTAAGTATCTGCTCAAGTCGTTAGAGATATGGGGAGAGGAAGGTATTGACCCCGAACAGTTAGAGGCCTATCGTAAGTATTTTGGCGGTAGTATTGACACTCTTAAGGCTAAAATCCAGGAGCTAAAAAAGAACGAAATGAAGGAACTGAATCAGATCTTGATGCGTTCAAGTGAGATAAATGTACAACAGTATCTCTACTTGATAGATTCAAGCGGTAGAGCAGCAAAGAATAATCTATTTGATGACGGTAGTAATCCTAAGACATCCACGGAGTTTAATCGCTATTACGTGCAAAAAACTATTTGTACGTTCTATTCCAAGAGAGCGTTGAATGCAAGGGGGCGCCGCAAGGAAGCTCGTATCTTGATCAAAGATACATTGGCTAAGTTCTATCGTGCTATCGATCCTGATTTTGATTTGCGTACCAACAATTTGGATGCAACAGCGCTGGGTAAAATCTTCACTGAAGAGAATATTGAGCGTATTGCAGACATGGTTTTCTTAAAGCTTAATTATTTTGAGCTGCAAGAAGTAGAAGAGTATGTTTTATACGATTGGATTAAACGACGTGTCGAAAAAGTGATCACATTTCGCTTTATCGAAAAAGTATTCCTCGACAACCAGGCACGAATGCAAGAAGCAAGAAATGCAAAAATACAATCTGCCTGCTAAGCCCTCCTCTGGAGGGCTTCTTTTGTCCATACAACATTCAGAACCTATGCAACATTTCAGCAGGAGTTCTATACTCTAATC
>CAUTNG010000031.1:0-4967 GCA_963539995.1 uncultured Candidatus Saccharibacteria bacterium | reverse complement strand
ATCGATGAAGAATCTCATCGTTTTGCCATCACTTACCATCGTCAGCTCCGCAGTAAGGATCTATTCAAACGTTAAGTTTGTGCTATAATTCGATTATGATTAAAAAACAACTTTCCGTCTTTATCTTCCGTTGGCTAGTTTCTTCCGCAGGTATGTGGCTCTGTATCAACGCCTTCGGCAGTATTGATCAAGGCGCTAATAGTTTTTGGCTCTACCTCTCGGCTGGACTTGTGATGTCTCTAGTTAATGCCGTGGTTAAGCCAATCGCCACTCTCCTAAGTCTCCCCCTAATTATCTTTTCCATGGGAATTTTTACGCTCATCCTAAATATCCTAATGATCGCCCTAGTCGTCTGGCTCGTGCCACATGTTCATATGGGAACGATAGGGGTAATTCTATCTTGGCTTCTGATGAGCGGGATAAATAGTCTTGTGAATTTTCTAGTCCCATCATATAATTAATCTATGAATATTGGAAATCTTTTAGAAACCTCGACACTCGTTTCTGCTGTACTTTGTATTTTATTGATTCTTTTGCAACAACGTGGCGCCTCGCTTGGTGCTGGCTTTGGCGCTTCCGGTGAACTCTATACTACTCGCCGTGGCCTTGACCGCTCTCTCTTTAATGTTACAATCTTCTTCTCTTTGGTCTTCGTATTCTCAATCCTAGGATTACTTTTGATTCCATCATAATTTTGTATCATGAATAAAATTTTCAAAAAGAGTGGGCGCAAAATAGCAAAGAAAATCTCCCTTTTTTCAAAAAAGGTTAATGAAGATGGCCGTGAACATATTAAAGAAAATCTGATTGGTCATATTTCGCATATCAAGAATGTCCGACTTTATATTGTCGAGTGGCTCCTGATGGTCTCTGTGGTAATACTACTCTCCATCGCTCAGGCGTATTGGTATCTAAATACTTTTGCTGTAGAGACTTATACTAGTGGCGGCACTTATACTGAGGCGACTCTAGGAAAAATTAACTCCTTCAATCCACTTTTCACCTCTACAAGCTCCGAAGAAACCCTTTCACGTCTGCTTTTTGCCACCCTCAGTGCCACCGATTATTCTGGCCATACTGGTCTAGGCTTAGCTGAGTCAATCCATGCAAATGATACTGGCGACGTCTGGACTGTTAAGCTTCGCAAGAATCTCAAATGGTCCGATGGCGAACCAATTACCAATGCAGATATTCTGTATACAATCAAAACTATTCAGAGTCCACGCCTCAAGACTAATTTTGCTTCCAAGCTTGTCGGCGTTACAGCTGTAGAAAATGAACAGGGTGAAATTGTATTTACTCTTTCATCTCCAAATGCCTTCTTTGAGAGCTCACTTGATCTGCCAATCCTCCCATCGCACATTCTCGGTGATGTGGCGCCTGAGCTTCTGCTCGAAAATAAATTCTCCAGCCGTCCAGTCACTTCCGGTGCCTTTACGGTGAATGCTACTCAGAATATTGGTAATGAAGGTGAAAAAATTGTCTACCTCACAGCCAACTCAAAATATTATAAAAATAAGCCACTGCTTGATAGCTTCTCAGTCCATGCTTTTCTAAATCTAGCCGATATTAAGACAGCCATTAAGAATGGTACCGTTACTGCTACCGCCGACCTGCCATCAAAATTTGCTGCGGAGTTAAACTCAGCCAATACTAATGAATATCAAAGTTCTGTGAATTATGGTGTTTTTGCCTTCTTTAATACTGAGAGTAATCTCCTAAAGGACAAGGCTTTAAGACAGGCGATTCGTCTCGGTTTGAATCTAAATAACCTCCGCACGGGACTCACTGGGGAGTTGTCACTTGATTATCCAATTTTAGACTCTCAAATTGAATCCATCACTTTTCCAACGATCCCAAAAACCGACGTCACAACGGCTAAGTCTGAAATCGAAAAACTTAAGGCCGCAAATCCCGCACTTACTACTGAAAAGATTAAGATTATTACCATCAAGGGTGATAATTATCTCGAAGAATTTGCTAACCGTATCGCTTCTCAGCTTGAAAGTCTCGGACTCGGTGCCACTGTTGCGGTTTATGATTCAAATCAGGACTTTAGACTCAATATCCTTCGACCTCGCGCCTATGATTTATTAATTTATGAAATCGGTCTTGGTCCAGATCCTGATGTTATTGCTTATTATCATAGCCTTGAGGCTAGCGAAAATGGCCATAACCTTAGTAACTATAAAAATTCGGTAGTAAACGACCTTCTCCTTAGTGCTCGTTCAAATATGGATGCCGGACTGCGTGCCGCTAAGTATCAAAAGTTTCTTGAGCGTTGGGTGGAAGACGTACCGGCCATCGGTTTATATCAGACTACATTACCATATTTCGTCAACCGCAATGTGCGCACATTTTCTCAGGAAAACCGCCTAGTTACATCTACTGACCGTTTTATTGACATTGAAAACTGGGCCACCAAAAAGACTGTCAAAAACCGCACACCGTAATAATGAAATTATATCTTGCATCATATGCCATGGTTTCTATGGCAAAAATCATCAAACACGAGGGGCGTGATTTTGCTAGAAAGAAAGCAATTTTTATTCCAACCGCCGGTGATCCGTACGATAACAAGGATTTTGTTGAGGCTGACAGAATTGCGCTCGAGAAATATGGCCTTGATATTGTAGAGATGGATATAAAAAATAAAAATGAAGAAGAAATTCGAAAAACTATTGTTGGTGCCGATATTGTCTTGGTCGCTGGCGGAGATACATTTTATTTGATGGAGAAGCTTAAAGAAAGCGGAGCAGATAAGATTATAAAAGAATTTATAGCAAGAGACGGCATATATATTGGCTCCAGTGCTGGTTCTATCATTTGTTGTCCGACCATTGAAGGTGCGGAAGAATTTGACGACCCAAACCTGGCGCTCAAATTAGATAATTTTGATGGGATGGGAATTTTTAAAGACATAATAATTCCACATACGCATAAGGAAAAATATTTTGAGCGCGTGAGAAGGGTCACTAAAAAACTAGAGTCTAAGGGTTATAAAGTATATCCTCTAACCGACGATGACGTCCTGTTCTTTGATGGAGATTCTTGCGTATTACTATAAAATTCGGATATAAGTGAGAGCGCAGGTATTTTTATCTGGTGCACCTGCCCCTTGGGACGCTCCAGGTGTGTAAAAAAAGAACTCCGCTAGGAGTTAATTTTATTTGGTGCACCTGACTAGACTCGAACTAGCACACCCGAAGGCACTACCACCTCAAGGTAGCGTGTATACCAATTTCACCACAGGTGCATATCTGAATTATATCACAAAACCGTCCTGAATCAATCCCAGATTTTCTAAAAAACAATAAAATCCTCGACCATTATCAACACTATACTTGTATATATAAAAACTACACGAGGTTATATTAAAAATAACAGGGGTGAAAACGTAGTAAATATTACAATTAAAAACATAAACAATTTAGTAAAAATGTGTTGACTAAACTGCTTTTGTTTAATATACTTATATCAACTTGAGGTCATACAAAAAATCAGGTTAACAAAAAACAAAATAAAAAACATAAAAGTAAAGGAAATTTATGTCAAAATATGCAAAAATCGTAGCAACTCTCGGTGTTATCACTGGTTTAGGTATTGCTTCTCTCCCAGTCGCAACCTTCGCTGCTCCAATCGCTCTTGATGGTTCAGTTCCATCAACTCAGAACGTTGTAGTCCAGCTTACCGTAGGTGACGCTGTTGCTGTTTCAGCTGACAACGGTACCGCAAATGGTGGTAACGCAGCTCCAAACCAGGCAAAGAACGCTACTTCAGGCATTTCCTACGCAACTAACGCTGCTAATGGTATGGTAGTAAACGTTAAGGACGTCGATGAAGATACCAATATGACCGTTTCTGGTCACACTGGTACTGTCGCTGGTACTGATGTTATCGCTGCCGGCACTACTGGTTCAACTGCTGGTTCAGGTTCCTGGAGTATTAAGGGTGGACTTCTCACTGCAGATACCGCTATGGTAAAACAAAGCGAAACCGCTCTCAAAGTTGCAGAATCCAATGGCCCAGTTAATACTAATCTTAATATGACCTACAACATCGCAACTGGTGGTTCACAGCTTCCTGGTACTTACCAAGACACTATCGTCTACACTGTCGTTGCTAAATAATTAAGCATAAGAATAGACAAACCTAAAATAGCCGCAAAAAAGCGGCTATTTTTTGATACTGCTCAACTTCAAAAATCAGGGAATTAAAAGCCTAAAATATACACTCAAGGATCATTAAAAATTAACCATAATCGCAATTAAAATGATTGACATACGTATCATGCTTAAGCTATAATATAAGCACAAAGGTTATATCAATAAAACAAAAAGGAGACTTATGTCCAAGATTAAGAGTGTCGTACTAGGATTAGGTTTAACCACCGCCCTTGGTATCGCTTCACTTCCAGTAGCAACTTTTGCTGCAACTAGTAGCCAAAGTGTTGCCGTTAAGGTAAACGTTAGTTCTGTCATTGCACTTTCAGCTGACAACCTTTCAACTGAAGTCACCATGACTCCAAGTGCTCTCGACACTACCACCTTAAAAACTAAATTAACCGTCGCTACTAACAGCAAAAACGGCTACAAGCTCACTGTTAAAGACGCAGACAGTACTACTGCTATGAGCTCAGGCGATACTACTGAAACTATCCCAGCTCAGGCAGGTAACCTCGTTGCTGGTACTGCAGGTTGGAACCTCACTGGTGGTGACCTCACCAAAGTTGCGATCGCTACAACCGATCAGGTAGTTAAAACCAATCCAAACACTGCCCACACCGGTATTCAGGAAGACATTCAGATGACCTACGGTGTTGCAACCGGTACTGCACAAGCTCAAGGTACTTACGTAGACACAATTGTTTATACCGCAACTACTCTCTAATTTGTGACCTCGAATTAGAAGTCAAAAGCCGCCCGAATCAGGGCGGTTTTTGCTTGTCATTTTGATTTTGCTTGTGT
>CAUTNG010000030.1:0-5004 GCA_963539995.1 uncultured Candidatus Saccharibacteria bacterium | reverse complement strand
GGATTATTGATATTGCGCGAAACATAGACGATATTCTTATCCATATCTTTATCGACAATATAATATGGCAGACCACCACTAAGACTTAAGCCGTGCCTTTGACCAATTGTATAAAATATTGCACCTTCATGAGTACCAACCACTTCCTGTGTTTCACGGTCTACGATTTCGCCAGGATTAACCTCAAAATATTCTTTGAGAAAGTCGCGAATTCCCACCTCCCCGACAAAACAGACACCCATGGATTCCTTTTTGTAGGCATTATCAAGACCGGCCGCGGCGGCCATTTTCTTAACATCAGGTTTTAATAAATTGCCTAGCGGAAAAATCGTGTGTTGCACTGCATCTTCGGAAATACGATAGAGAAAATAAGTCTGATCCTTATTTTCATCAACGGCTTTCAAGAGATTTTTTGAGTCAGTACGAGCATAGTGTCCGGTGGCGATGAGGTCTGCTCCTTGTTCCTTTGCCACGTCGAAGAAGAGCTTAAATTTAATCTCCTGATTGCACATAATGTCAGGATTTGGAGTATTGCCTTTTTTAAATTCAGAAAGCATGTAATCTACGACTTTTTGGTGGTATTCTTCCTCAAAATCAAGGATGCGGAAGTCAAGATCAAGCTTAGTAGCCACCCGCTTAGCATCAGCTAAATCCTCCGCCCATGGACATTTCATGCCGGGAAGGTTGCGCGACCAGTTTTTCATATAAACCCCAACCACATTGAAGCCAGCATTTTTGAGAAGAAGGGCTGAAACAGAGGAATCGACACCGCCAGACATGCCAACAAAGACCGTCTTTTTGGCATTCTCCTGTTTTTCGGCTTCAGTATATTCCTGCATACTTTCCTTTCTTAATTTTTATCTATTTTTAGGTTTTAAATATTCACTTTTAATCTATTGGCTTCAGGCGTCCTGCCTCCAAGTTGACTACTTCAGCAAGATTATCAGCGGCCGTTTTAATATCGTCGAGGGTAGTATCTTTACCGAGAGTAATACGGAGAGAACCAGCAATTTCTGAATCCGACAGTCCAATAGCTGAAAGGACGTGAGATTTTTGTCCCTTGGAGGCTGCACAGGCGGCACCGGTGGAAACATAAATACCGCGGTCCTCTAATTTAAAAATTAAACGCTCAGCATCAAGCCCATCAAAGCAGACCGGAATGAAGTTTGTAAGTTGGTGTTTCGGATTCCCCAGCCAGAGTGGAGTAATTTTGGATTTTTGTTCAATAATTTCACGAAAAGTTTTAGCTAGGACTTGGTACTGTTTACGACTACTTACTAGATGCTTTTTTGCGAGTTCACTGGCGACGGAGAAACCGACGAGACTTGGCACATTCTCAGTACCAGAGCGTAGTCCCATTTCTTGCCCACCGCCAAAAGTGATGGGAGAGAGTTTAATCCCGCGCGCAACGTAAAGTGCCCCAATTCCCTTTGGTCCATAAACCTTTGCGGCATTGATCGTTAACAGATCAACGCCGAGCCTAGCAACGGAGAGGTCAATTAAGTTCATTGCTTGAGAGGCGTCGGAGTGAAGATAGATCGGGGTGAGATTTTTAGTTTTTAGACGCTGGTCGCGAACCTCTTGCAAAATGCGGCTAATGTCCGAGAGTGGCTGGATGGTGCCCAGTTCATTATTGGCAAGGGCGATAGAGACGAGAACGGTATTTTCTTTAATTTTTGACTTGAAGTCTTCTAAATCGATTAGACCAAACCGATCAACTTTTATTTTCTCGTAGTCACTTGAGAGATTTTTGGCAGATTCACGCACGGCCGCATGCTCGGTCTCAAGAATTAGACAATGAGCGGACTGAAAATTCCGCAAAACCGTGAAGGCAAGATTAATTGACTCCGTGGCGCCGGCAGTAATGACTAAATCTGGAGATTTGGCACCGATGGAATTAGCTAGGACGGCTTTTCTCGCTTCATATTCTTCCCTAATATGTTTGGCTGGAAGATAGGAGGCGGAAGGATTATAGAACTTTTCCGTAAAATAAGGCTGCATAGCGGAAAGTACCCGCGCATCGACTGGGGTGGCGGCAGCATAATCAAGATAGATTTGCTTTATTTGTTTGGGAGTATTTTCTAAGCCTAATTCCATACTGTTTTCCATTTTTCCATTTTTCATCTTCCTAACTATTTAGATACCGAACAAGGCCTCCGTGTTGGCTGAGGTGATTTTGGCAACTTCAGCTTGAGGAAGATTTATTTTTTCCGCTAGCCAGTTTGCAATGTCTTTAATATGACTAGGATCATTAGTTTCGCCACGGAATGGAACCGGTGCTAAAAATGGGGCATCAGTTTCGAGTAAAATACGATCTAGTGGTGGCATCGGAAGAGTGGAATAAGTTGCGATGCCATTCACACCAATATAGAAACCGCGATCGAGAGACTTTTTTAAATTCTTTTTATTATCGGTAAATGAGTGAACTACACCACGAATTTCCTGGTTGCTGAAGTTATCTAAAATAGCAAAAAAGTCATCAAAGGCCTCGCGCACATGAAAAATTGATGGAAGATGGGAGCGATTTGCGAGATCGAGCATTTCTTCAAGTAATTTAATCTGAGCGTCGCGTGCATCCCGTCCGTAATGATAATCTAGACCGACTTCACCAATAGCAATTGGTGGTTTTTCTAGCTTTGAAAAATCTACAACTGGCCTTGCTTTTTCACATTCGGATGGATGGATTCCATAGGACCAGAAGAGCTGGTAGTTTGGATTTTGCGATACAAACCCTGCGGCATTTAGGGAGTCCTGGTGGTCGGTGCCGATACAGACAATTTTCTGCACCTGATTTTCGACAGCTTTCTGAAGAAGCTCGGTCTGCTTTTCTAGCGCAAAAAAGTCTTGGTCATGTAGATGACAATGTGAATCGATGAGATATGCCTGTTCCACCACGGTTTTTCCTAGTTAGATTTAGCTTCGCGTTTTCGCTTAATTGGGTCAAGCTGGCGTTTCCTTAAACGTAGACTCTTTGGAGTAACTTCAAGCAGCTCATCGTCAAGAAGGAAGTCAAGACACTGCTCGAGACTGAGATTAGTGTAAGGAGTGAGCTGAATGGCACCATCGGAAGCGTGGGTACGCATATTGGTGAGCTGTTTTTCACGACAAACATTGAGGTCGATATCATCTTTCTTGTTGGAAAGGCCAACAATCATTCCCTGATAGACTGGGACCTGTGGAGGAATAAAGAGAATACCACGAGCCTGTGCCATATCGAGTGCGTAGGCAGTGGAAGTACCAGATTCAAATGAAATCAACACACCATTGCGCTCTGGTTTATATTTACTTTCAATCTCACGATAGCCTTTTGGAATAGAAGACATCAAGACGGTACCTTTGGTGGCGGTCATCAACTGGTTGCGAAGGCCGATTAATGCAGCAGTGGAGATTTCGTAAGTGAAGCGAGTGGCACCAGTAGAAGTAAGCTCCTGGCTGATTAACTCTGCCTTACGAATCCCAAGCTCCTGGGAAACTGCGCCCACGTATTCTGGAGAGACTTCGATCGTAAGATCTTCAAATGGTTCACATTTTTTACCGTCAATTTCTTTATAGACAACTTCTGGACGACCAGCTTCGAGCTCGTAACCTTCACGACGCATAGTTTCAATCAAAACTGAAAGATGCAACTCACCACGACCGGAAACCTTATAGCCAAGACCATCCTGAGCAATTTTAAGCGCAATATTGGTCTCAAGTTCTTTGTGGAGACGGTCGGAAATTTGCCTGGAGGTGGTAAATTCACCTTCTTTACCCTTGAGTGGACTAGTGTTAGGACCGATATAAATACTGAGGGTTGGTGGTTCAAGCTCGATGGTTGGGAGAGCTTCTGGATTGTCGCCAGTGGCAATAGTATCTCCAATATTAGCATCCGCAATACCAGTTACAGCAACGATGTCGCCAGCAAAGGCTTCCTGAACCTCTTCCTTACCAAGGCCACGATAGACATAGAGGCGGTCAATTTTAGCATTTTCAGAAGTGACTTTTGGTTCACCATTTTCAAAGGTAGTCTTCATTACTTTGACGGACTGACCGTGTTTGATTTTGCCACGATGGATTTTACCGATGGCATATTTACCGAGGTAATTATCGGCAGCAAGAGAGGCAACAAGAAGTTGCAAGCCCCTACTCTCATCGTCATCGATTTTTGGAGATGGCATATCATTGATAATGGAGTCGAAGATGACATGGAGATTATCATCAAGATCGGTAGTTTTTCCAGCTTTACCATCACGAGCAACGGCGTAATAAATTGGGTAGTTGAGCTGAGATTCATCTGTTGCAAGCTCCAAGAAGAGATCAGAAATCTCGTCCTTAACTTCCTCAATGCGAGCAGCTGGTTTATCAATTTTATTAATGATAACAACTGGCTTTAATTTGAGATCGAGCGCCTTTTTTAGAACGAATTTAGTCTGTGGCATTGGACCTTCCTGAGCATCAACTATAAGAAGCACGCCGTCCGCCATATTGAGGGTACGTTCGACTTCACCAGAAAAGTCGGCGTGACCCGGAGTGTCGATAATATTGATTTTGTAACCGTTATAGTGTACGGAAGTTTGTTTGGCAGTGATGGTAATGCCGCGCTCGTGTTCCTGGTCACCAGAGTCCATGATGAGGGTCTGATTCATTTCCGCCTGGTTGTCACGGAAGGTGTTTGATTGTTTTAGTAAAGCATCAACTAGTGTTGTTTTACCGTGGTCAACGTGCGCAATAATCGCAACGTTGCGAATTTGTTCCTTATTCTCCATAGATTCGCCTTTTTATTACCACAAAATATCAACTTAAATTTCAGTTTGTGATAAGAATATTAATATTAAATTTGCTTTATCATAGCATATTTTACGGTTTTTCGATAGGATAAGCGGAATTTAGAGCAAAAAAACAGCCTCGCGGCTGTAATTTTTCAAATTCTGGTGAGTCGGGAGGGGCTCGAACCCTCGACACCGGGCTTAAAAGGCCCGTGCTCTAACCAACTGAGCTACCGACCCAGAAGTCTTTTGTATTATA
>CAUTNG010000029.1:0-5109 GCA_963539995.1 uncultured Candidatus Saccharibacteria bacterium | reverse complement strand
CAAGCTTCGTCCTCACCATCGCCCACATTTTCCCTACCTACTGGTTCATCGACACCAATAATAAAATCACCACCTTGACTGAGTTTAACTTCAACTCTTTTCTAACCATCCTTCCAAACCTCCTAGTTTTAGTTCTCTTTTCCATTATCTTCATTGTGGCAAATCTAGTTCTTTCTAAAAAGAAACGCGTCAATATCTAAATCCAATGATCTAAATCAAATGATCTAGATTCAATGATCTAAATTCAATGATCTAAATTTAATGATCTAAATCCTATAGTTCTAAAATCAACAATTCTAAAATCTATAATTCATATTTGAAAAAAACGACCGATATCTGTTATAATCTATCCAGACGGAAGCGTGTCCGAGTGGTTGAAGGAGCACGCCTGGAACGCGTGTATACAGCAATGTATCGGAGGTTCGAATCCTCTCGCTTCCGCCAGGAAGTAAAAATGACCCGTGAGGGTTATTTTTGTTTCTTTTGAAACGAGGATTCGAGCCCAGGTTCGCATGGAGCGAAGCGACATCCCCTCATCCTCTCGCTTCCGCCAGGAAGTAAAAATGACCCGTGAGGGTTATTTTTGTTTCTTTTGAAACGAGGATTCGAGCCCAGGTTCGCATGGAGCGAAGCGACATCCCCTCATCCTCTCGCTTCCGCCAGGAAGTAAAAAAAAGACCCGCAAGGGTATTTTTTATTTCTTCGAAGAAGAAACGAGGATTCGAGCCCAAGAATACCGCTTTCGCGGTATTCTGAAATTAAACTTTCTCACTCTAGTTTAGTAGTGTCTTCCTTAAATATCGCTGAAAATCACCATAATTAAATAGCGAGCTCATATTATAAACCGAAGCTCCTCTAGGCAACACCACACTTTGCACGCCAATTCGTCCCACCCCAAACTGATCCACGGTCGGAATCGACTGTACTTCCCCCTCAAGATTCGTCGCCACATCAATCAGCGTTCGTACCTCCGCCATTGTAATATTCGTTTTAACATTATTTCCTAATGAATCAATCAAGCGAATCACCTTCGTTGGTTTCGTCAAAAGTCCCATCGAAAACGCCTTATTTTTTATCGCATTAAAAATTCTTTGCTGATTAATTTCCCTATCAAAATTACTCCTCGAAAGCCCAAAATCTCCCCCATTATCGCATCCAGCATTTCTCGCCCGTGCCAGTTTCAAAGCCTTATCTCCATCGAGTCCATAATTCATTCCCTGCGGCAAATCAAGATGCTGACACGTATCATGAATTCCATTTTCATCATCAGCATAAACATCTACATCGATTCCACCAAGCTCATCGACAACCGTCTTTAAAGCACTCCAGTCAAGCGCCACATAATAATGCAAGCTCAATCCCGTGATTTCTGAAATCTTTCGTGCAAAATAACGTGAAGCCTGATCCTTATTATTCTTATATTCGTTTAATGCACACATATAGGTTGCATTAATCTTTCCTTGCGTCCCCACTACACAATTCATTGCATCCCCGCCGGGCACCGTATAATTCACCCATAAATCTCTTGGGATACTGAAAATCTTTGAGGTCTTCTTATCCTGATCAATCGATGCCACAAGAATCGAATCAGTCAAAAGTCCTCCACCGTGCCCTTCTGCGTCCTCAGAAGTTCCAAAAATCAACACATTGGTCAAATTATTTTCATCACGCGCCAGCTCCGTGCCAATAAGAATATCCATAGGATTTCCCTTGAATACGTTTGCCGTATGCGATAAGAGCATGTACCCAAAAATCGCTACAGAGATCATCAACACGATAATCAAGCTCAGCACAATAATCACGATCTTCGTCCAAAGCGGTACTCTCGTCTCCGACTTGTCTTTTTTCCCCGCTCTCTTCGATTTGCGTTTAATTTTCTTCCGGTCTTTCTTCAGCTGTTTCTCTAACTGCGCCGTCGCACTAGCCTTCTTCTTTAATAAATCAGCCCTTTCATTCCCGGTTTCATTTTTTTGGCCTTCGATCTCAGATTCTCTTGAAATCTCAGACTCTCTTAAATTATCCTCCACCCCCCTCTCAGAACTATCATTCATCTTCTCAGAGCTATCATCCATCTTCTCTAAAGCCCCACCCAATACATCTGAGCCTCCCCCCAGCTTCCCCTCCGACTTTTCCTCATAAGTCTTCGGCAAAGACTCTGCCACATTCTCTGCAGTATTTTCTTCCCGCAAAACAACATTCTCCTGCAAGTTTTTATCATCTTGCAAAATATCATCATCTTTCTTTGCGACGACCTTTATTACCTTTGTTCTGCTTGTTTTTTTCGAATGCTTAGTTTTTCTTTTTGACATCGACCTTCCTCCACTTTTTCTTTAATAATTCTACCACATAAACCCCTAGTTTTTCTCCTGCATGCTATAATTAAACTACATGAGTCCAAAGGGTAATACTAGAAAAGATAGTTCACTTTTAATTGAGCTAAAAAACATCACACGCAGTTTCGGTTATGGAGAAGCTGAATCTTTTGCCTTAAACGATTTTAATCTTGAAGTCAAACCAGGCGAATTCATCATGATTATGGGGCCATCGGGTTGCGGTAAAACCACACTCCTAAATATCCTCGGACTTCTCGATTTTCCAACTTCCGGCAGCTACTATCTCGATGGTGAACGCACCACACATTTTTCCAAATCACGCCAGGCTCACATCCGCGCCCAAAAAATTGGCTTCATCTTCCAGGACTTCAACCTTATTCCAAAGATGACCATCCTGGAAAATGTCTCTCTCCCACTCGTTTATGCCGGCGTTCCAAAAACCAAACGTCTTGTCCGCTCCTCAAAAATGCTTTCTTACCTCAATATGCAAGAACGTGAATATTATTATCCATATCAGCTCTCTGGTGGTCAAAAACAGCGTGTCGCCATTGCTCGCGCCCTCGTTTCCTCCCCTGAAATTATCCTTGCCGATGAACCAACCGGCAACCTTGATAGTCGAAACGCCTACCTTGTTATGGAAGAATTACGTCGTATTCATTCCGAAGGTAATACCATCATCATGGTTACCCATAACCCGAATCTCACCACCTATGCCACCCGTGTGATCCATATGCTAGATGGCCGCATCGCCACTGATATTAAAACCGTTGCCGACGAAGACCTCCCAGAACGCATTAAGGTTAATTTCCATTCTAAGAAATCTTCAGGAAAAGATAATCAGCCAATAGAAAAGGAAAATCCAAAAGCAAATCAGAACATCGACAAAAACGATGTTATGAGCCAAACAGAATCTGAAATCGATTCCAAAGCAGAAACCATCCCAGTTATTCGTCCAATCAAGCCCGTTGGCTCAAAATATACCGGTGAAGCCCCAATGGCTCCAAAAAATACTGTAGAAAAAATCGACGAACCTGAAGAAGATTACGTGGAATACAGAAACCTCATAGACCTCAAACCAATTTTTGTTGATACTGAGAAAAAATATAAAGAAAACCTGCAATCAAAAGAATTACTTACACAGACAAAAGATTTAGCAAAAATTGCAGACAACAATCAAAAGTCATCCGCCGAGATTTCCAGCAAATCAACATCATATTCATCTTATAATTCAAAATCGCTCAGCTATAAATTTCCCGAAACAACCGCCATTTCAGTAGAAAAATCCGACGACAAAGACTTCAAAGATAAAAAATCGACCTTCCCTATTGTCTCCTCTAGCTCAACTGATAGCTCAGTTCGCATCGTCAAAAAACCGACTTCTCTCTTAGAATTTGAGAATTCTAGTGTCGTCAAAAAGAAATCCAAGTCAAAAACTAAATTGAATAAAAGCAATAAAAAACAAGCGAAAGGACGCCGTAAATAATGTCATTACTTCTCCGCACTAATTTTGAGATTGCTAAAAACTCTCTCAAAAAACACAAGTTTCGCAGCATCTTCACCTGCCTCGGTATTTCTATCGGTATTGCTAGTATTATCCTAATCTTAAGCCTCGCTGGCAGTATCTCGCAACTTATTTCTGATCAGGTTAAGTCTCTCAATCAAGGACTAATCCTTGTCCGTCCAGCCCATTCAAAAAATGACTTAAGCGGTATTATCGACGAATTAACAAACACTAATCATTTTAATAACTCTAATTTATCAATTGAAGATGTCGAAAAAATTCGCGAATCCGATGACAATATTGCTTATGTCTCACCAATTGCCGTACTTCACGAAACCATCACCGGTGATCACGTTGTAGATTCCGCCGCCATTTTAGCCACCAATCCAGACCTTAAATCTATCCTAAAGCTCGATCTCAAATCCGGAAATTTCATTCAGGACAATAATCTAAAGTCGGCCGTCATCGGTCATTCCCTCGCTCTACAGCTCTTCGGTTCCAGCGAACCAATTGGTAAAACTTTTTCTTTCGCCGGTCATAAATTCATCATTATCGGCACCCTTCAGAAAATCGAAAATCCCGTCAACTTCAATGGTGTGGATTTTGATCAAACCGTCATCGTTGACTTTGACCAAATCAAATCCCTCAATCCTCAAATTCAACAAATCAACATTACCGTCAAAGACAATCAAAATATTCAAGATACCGCAAACAAAATCAATAAAACTCTCGCCGACCTCAAAGGCTCATCAGGTAGTTTTACAGTCAATCACGGCAACAATATCTCCCATCCTATCAGTAATTTCTATAGAATCATCTCCCTTATGCTCGCCATTATTGCCGGTATTTCCCTCTTTATTGGCGGCATTAGTATCATGAACCTTATGCTCGTATCCGTTACCGAACGTACCCACGAGATTGGCATTAGAAAAGCCATCGGCGCCACCAACGCCCACATCTTCCTTCAATTCCTCTTCGAAAGTATTATCCTCGTCTTCATCGGCTTCATTGGCGGCTTCATCCTCGGCTACCTAATCGCCATCTTCAGTTCAACTTTTACACCATTTAAACCCTTCATCAGCCTTGAAATTTGCCTCGTCGCCATCTATTTTGCAATTATAACCGGCATAGTTTTTGGTCTCTTCCCAGCCTTCAAAGCCTCTCGCCAAAAACCAATTGATTCCCTCAAATTCTCAAGCTAAGATCCCCTTATATTTTCAATTTTAAATAAAAAATACTATAATCATCCTATGAGAATTTTGGGAATCGAATCGT
>CAUTNG010000028.1:0-5387 GCA_963539995.1 uncultured Candidatus Saccharibacteria bacterium | reverse complement strand
CGTTCTGGTTCAACAATTATTGCTGGCCGTGTGATGGGAATGAACTCTGCTTCAGCTGCAAAATATTCCTTCCTTGCTTCTCTCCCAATCATGACGGCGGTGTGCGGCAAGTCGCTACTTTCAAGCTCAAGTCGCGCTTATATTGCTGCAAACTGGCAGATGCTGCTACTTTCTAATTTGGTCGCTTTTATTTCTGGTCTAATCGCTTTGAAAGTAGTGATGAAGTTCTTCAAGAAGGAAAATTCGATCCCAGCCTTTGGCTACTACCGAGTTCTGCTCGCCTGTGTGCTGCTTGGTATTGTGATCTTCGCCTAAAAGAGTCTTAAAAAATCTACACTGCGGTGTAGATTTTTTATGGCTAAGACTTTTAGGTGAAAGTTTATATTTTTCTGAACCTAGGCTAGAGTCTCTTACTCCTCGTCTTCAATGATCTGAATATGCGCATCTTTTAGTTGATATTCGTCAACGAAGGATGGAGAGCTCATCATAAGGTCGATACCGGAGCCGTTCTTTGGGAAGGCCACAATGTCGCGGATATTCTTTGTGTCGTTTAAGACCATGAAGATACGCTCGATACCGAAGGCGCAGCCAGCGTGTGGAGGTGCACCAAATTTGAAGGCATTAAGTATGCCACCAAAGCGCTTCTCAACGTATTCATGACCATAGCCAAGAATATCGAAGACTTTGTACATGATTTCAGGGTTGTGATTCCTGACGGCGCCAGAACAGATTTCATAACCATTCATCACCATGTCGTATTGGTCAGCGACGATGGCAAGTTTTTCTTCATCGGTTTCTGCAGCTTCAAGAGCGGCGAGGCCACCTTTTGGCATCGAGAATGGGTTGTGACCGAAGTCGATTTTACGCTCACCATCATTCCATTCGTAGAATGGGAAGTCGACAATCCAGCAAAGCGCAACAATAGAGTCATTCTTCAGGTTAAAGTGGTCAGCAAAGGCGATACGGAGTTGTCCGAGGATTTTGTTCACCTTGGCGCGATCATCAGAACAGAAGAAGACAGCATCGCCATCTTTAGCGCCAGTGGCTTCCTTGATTTTGGCAAGTTCTTCAGGCTGCAAGAATTTAGCAATTGGACTTTTTTCGGTACCGTTTTCATACATGATGTAGGCGAGACCGGAGGCGCCAAGCTTCCTGGCTTTTTCAGTGAATTGGTCGATTTGGGAACGAGTGAGACTGGCACCATTTTCAACACAGATAGCTTTAACACATGGACTCTGGAAGACTTTGAAGCTAGTGTCTTTGAGGATTTCAGTAAGCTCGATCATTTCCATGCCGTAGCGAAGGTCTGGTTTATCAACACCGTATTTTTCCATTGATTCCTGGTATGAAATGCGTGGGATTTCTTCAGAGAAAAGTTTTTTGCCGGCAAAATCGGTGACGAGAGACTTGATGAGTGGCTCGACAGTCTGTCTGACAGTTTCACCCTTATCAACGAAGGACATCTCACAGTCTAATTGATAAAAATCACCATAAAGACGGTCGGCACGAGGATCCTCATCACGGAAACATGGAGCAATCTGATAATAACGTGGCAGGCCGCCAACCATGAGGAGTTGTTTGAACTGCTGAGGAGCTTGTGGAAGTGCATAAAAGAGGCCTGGCTTTAAGCGGGATGGCACGAGGAAGTCACGAGCACCTTCAGGGCTGGAGTTCGCGAGAATTGGCGTAGTGACCTCGATAAAGTCGTGCTGGTCCATGTAGTTTCTGAGATAGGAATAAAACTTGGCGCGGCGCTTCAGGGTCTTTTGCATGCTTGGACGACGCAAATCAAGATAACGATATTTGAGGCGAAGCTCCTCGCTGGATTCAGGTCCATCGTCGTGGGTATTGACTGGAGGAGTGTCAGAGCGATTTAAGAGCTCAATGCTTTCGACCACGAGTTCAATGTCGCCAGTCTCGATGTTTGGGTTTTTAAGATCAGCGGCGCGCTCGCGGATGAGGCCAGTTGCGGAGATAACAAACTCATCGCGCAAGGATTCGGCGAGAGTGAAAGCCTGATTATTTTCTGGAGTGATGACTAACTGGATAATTCCCTGATGGTCGCGTAAATCAATAAAGATGAGGCCACCATGGTCACGGCGGGAATTAACCCAACCGGCAACAGTTACGGTTTGATTTAATTTCGTTTTTAATTCTCCAGACAATATTCTCATAAAAAAATAATACCACATCTTAGAGAATAGGGGAAACCTAAAGTGTTGCTCTGATTAGCGAGATAGCGTTCCACTGATTGGCAAGATAGTATTGTACTGATTAGTAAGATAGAATCAAAAAAAATATCACCTTTTGGGGTGATATTTTCCTTATTTAATAATCGTGCTTGAAGATTTGCGTTTTTAGCTCTCAGGCTGAATCTTCAAGGAAGTTTGACCCTTCTGATTAGTAAATAATGAACTCTTGCCATGGGGCAGGAGGAATTTTCGACTTTTTGCGCGAAGATTCACGTTTAAGTCTACGCATAAGTAAAATTCTTACTCCGTTTAATTCTATTGCTCGCGACCGACCCACCTCGTAAGTCAAAATACTCTAGAATGACTTGTGGAAAAGAGCAATACCTGAGATTTTAGCAGAAACATTAAAAAAATGCAAGCTTTACAGAGGTGGGACTGGACAAGGGTTTAGGGTAAAAGAGTATTTTACAGATACAGCTTATCCTTATTGCATTATTTTATTTTGATATGGTAACTCTTTACAATACCGGTTGTTTTATGTTATAATATGAGATATGGAAGAAATTAATTTGAGAGATCTTTTGGCTTATTTCAAGAAGCACTTGATCTTATTTGTTACTTTTGTGGTGCTCGTTGTCGCTGGCGGTACTTTTTATACTATTTTTGTGCAGAAACCAGAATATAAGGCCCAGGCAACTGTGATTTTGAGCTCGGATAAGTCGAAAAATACCGTGCAAAATGAAATCAACGCCAACAAAAACTTGATTGATACTTATACTGAGGTGGTAAAATCCCACCGCGTGCTTGATCGCGTGAAGCGTGAGATGTTGATCGACGACTCTTATGAGCAGCTGGTGAAAAAGATTAATGTTTCTTCCCTTAAAGATACCGAGATTATTAGTATTTCCGTAGTGGATGCCAACCATTACCACGCATTTGAGCTTGCAAATAGCATTGCTGAGGTATTTACTTCTGAAATTGGCTTAATTTATAACGATAAAAGCGTAAACGTGCTGGACCGCGCAGTCGAGCCACAGAAACCATACAATGTGGATGTGGTGAAACAAGAGGCAATTTATCTTGCTGCTGGTGTGGTGCTCGCAACCGCAATTATCTTCCTTATGTTCTATTTTGATCGTACGATTAAAACAACTGAACAGATTGAGCAACTATTTAAGCTACCAATTTTTGGTAAGGTGCGAAAATTAGAGACTGAAAAGCAGAAGGAAAAACGCAAAAAAGAAGCTGAAAAACGTGCTAAGAAAGAAGCTAAGCAAGCTATGAAGCTTGAGAAGCAGCAAGAAAAGCTGGCAAAGAAACTTGCGCGCGAGGAAGCAAAGAAGGCCTTAGATCTTGAAGCTGAGGAAGCCATCTCGGAAGAATCTGACGAGGCAGAGAGTGAGACGGAAGAAAAAACTGAAGAAGCTCCAGTGAAAAAAGTAGTGGAGATTAAGGCAGTTGGTAGGAAGATTATTGCTGAGGAGAAGGCGCTTCAGGAGAAATTAGCGGCTGAAAAAGAGGCCGAAGAAGCCGAGATTGACGAGACTGAGACCGACGAGATTGATGAAGATTCCGAGCTTGTACTTCGCGACAATCCAAAATCAAAGGTGAGTGAGGATTTCCGTACGATTCGTACCAGTCTTTACTTCTCTTTGAATAATAAGAAATCAAATACTGTGTTAATCACCAGCTCGACGCCAAACGAAGGTAAAAGTTTCATCGCATCAAACCTCGCCGTGGCTTTTGCAAAAACTCAGAAGAAAGTACTTCTAGTCGACTGTGACATGCGTCTTGGTCGTCAACACGAAATTTTTGCCCTCTCAAACAAGGCTGGGCTTTCCAACTTGCTAGCTGAGAATGAGGCTAAGGCATATGAAAAATATGTACAGAAAACTACCGTGAAGAATTTGAATGTGATTACGCGTGGTGTGGTGCCACCAAACCCAAGTGAATTATTAGACTCCAGTGACATGGAAGAACTGCTGAACGAGGCGAAAGAAAAATATGATTACATCATCCTTGACGGCACTCCACTTGATGGACTTTCAGACTCTTTGATTCTGGCCAAGAAAACCGACCGCACCGTGGTTGTCTGTTCTGCAAATATCACCACGATTGAAGACTTGCAGAATTCAAAGAAGGCGCTTGAGGCGATTGACGTGAAAGTTTCCGGTGTTGTCTTGAACCGTACCGTAGATGAACGTCGCGGCGACTACTACAACAAATACTACAGCTACTAGTTTGATGCGGGTGGGATATAATTAGATTATGATTGATTTACACTTACATATCCTGCCTGGCATTGACGACGGCAGCCGCTCGATGCAAGAGAGTGTCGAGATGGCGAAGAAACTAGTTGCACTAGGATTTCGCGGTGGTTTCTGTACATCACATTTCATTGCCGATAGCGAGCAGGCGGCCGATAATCAGAAGAAGAAGTTGCTCCGTGAGAAACTACAGAAGGAGCTTGATCGGGCCGGCGTGAAATTTATTTTACTACCTGGCAACGAAATTTATATCGATCCAAAAATGGTTGACCACCTGATGGCAAAAAAATCGTCTGCACTCGGTGGGGATTTTGAAGGCAAGAAAGGTGCTCGCTATCAGATTCTATTTGAGCTACCGTTTTATGCAGAAGTACCGTTTTTGCGTGACATGATTTTTGAACTGAAGGCACGTGGGATTACGCCGATTTTAGCACATCCAGAGCGCTATTTATTCTTACAAAAAAATCCAGACGCCGCGGTGGACTTAGTTAAGCTGGGAGTAAAATTGCAGGGGAATTTTGGGAGCATTGTCGGACAATATGGCGGCAAGGCAAAAAAGACATTAAAGATTTTATTGAAGCGACACTTAATTTCCTATCTTGGCACGGATATTCATCGAGCGGACGGTTCCCTGTTTTTGAAATTTGAGAAAGCACAGAAGAAGATTTTGAAATACGCTGGCGAAGAGTACTATCGCAAGATGATTAAGAATGGCGAAGAGTTAGCCGGGTTGTGATTTGGCTAGGAATGACGAAGAATTAGCAGGGTTCTCTTTTGATTAAGAACGGCGAAGAGTTAGCCGGGTTGTGATTTTTTGTGCGGCGAGAACGACGAGACAGCCAAAAGTGGCGCCGAGCGTGTCAACTAAGACATCAAAAGGCTGTCCGGTGCGGCCAGGAACAAAAAGCTGATGAAATTCATCGGTGCA
>CAUTNG010000027.1:0-5592 GCA_963539995.1 uncultured Candidatus Saccharibacteria bacterium | reverse complement strand
TTGTTTTTTCCACGTCTTTCATACGTAAGCTCACTGTTCTTGCTTCTTTATCTTTCGGGCCTACAATCAAAACTACTGGTATTTTCATACTAGTTGCACGACGAATCTTCTTACCAAGCGATTCATCTGATTTATCAACCGTAAATCTTAAATCATTATGCCTCAATGGTTTCTCAAGCACTACTTCGCTTAAAATCTTTTCAATCTCAGAAACGTAGTCCAACACCTCGTCATTTACCGTCACAATCCTTAGTTGTTCAGGTGCGCACCAGAATGGGAACCAACCACCAGTATGCTCAATAAATACCGACAAGAAGCGTTCAATAGAACCCAAAGTTGCGTGGTGTACCATCACAGGACACTCTTTTTCACCTTTCTCGTTCACAAAAGTCAAATCAAACCGCTCCGGCTGCACAAAATCAAGCTGAATAGTTGCCACTTGGTGTTCGCGACCAATTGCATCCTCAGCCATAAAGTCGATTTTTGGACCATAAAATGCGGCTTCACCTTCAGCCTCAAAGAAATCAAGATTATTATCAATTGCTGCATTCTTAATCTGCCTCTGAGCCATCTCCCAAAGTTCAGTATCGCCAAGATATTTATCTTCATCTGAGCGGTAAGACAATCTAGCGCGGAGTTTACTCATTCCAACAGTTGTATATAGTTCACGTACGATTCCAACCAAATTCTTGATCTCAGCCTCGATCTGATTCTTACGACAAAATACGTGAGTATCATCTTGAGTTAAAGATCTTACACGAGACAAACCGCCAAGCTCACCAGATTTTTCATCACGATAATCTGTTGTCGCCTCCATATAGCGTACTGGCATTTCCTTGTAGGTCCTTGGCCTTGAAGCAAAAATCTGTGCATGATGCGGACAATTCATTGGTTTTAAGGCAAATTCTTCACCATTAACCTGCGAGTGAACCATAAATAATTCAGCCCCAAATTTTGCATAATGTCCAGAAGCCTTGTAAAGGTCAACTTTTGTAATATGTGGCGTCCACACCTTTTCGAATCCTGAACGTCCACGTAAGGATAATGAATAATTAGACATCATCTCCCGGAGCATCGTACCTCTAGGTGAAAACAATGGCAATCCAGCCCCCACTAAATCTGAAAAACAGAATAAATCTAGCTCCTTACCAAGTTTCCTATGGTCACGCGCACGAGCTTCCTCGAGTCTATCAAGATAAGTCTTTAGCTCTTCCTCGGTTTCAAAAGCCACACCATAAATACGAGTTAGCATTGCTTTCTTCTCGTCACCACGCCAGTAAGCTCCTGCCACCCTCATCAACTTAAAAGCACCAATCTCTTTTGCACTTTCCACGTGTGGCCCCTTACATAAATCCGTAAAATCGCCTAGTTGATAGAAAGATATCACTTCACCTTCCGGTAGTTCTTCAATCAATTCAACCTTATACTCTTGTCCGTTCTCTTTTGCCCAGGCAAGCGCAGCTTCACGATCCTTCTCAGAATATTGCATCTCAAATCCTCTTGCAATAATTCCTCGCATCTTCTTCTCAATTTTTGGCAGATCTGCATCAGAAATTTTGACCGCCTCGCCGTCGCTGCCTTTTACCTTAGACAGATCAACATCATAATAAAAACCATCTTTAATTGCAGGTCCAACACCAAATTCAATACCAGGATACATTTCTGTCAGAGCAGCCGCCATCACATGACTCAATGTATGTCGCATGCGTTCCACGTGTTGCGTCTCTAAATTCTCTGTACTACTCATGACATTTCCTTTTCTTATTTAACTCTTTTATTCTACCACATTTTATGGTAAACTTATCAAAACTAGGGTCGCTAACTCAGCTGGCTAGAGTGTCTCCTTTACACGGAGGAAGTCGGGGGTTCGAATCCCTCGCGACCCACCATTAGTAAATAAAAAACACCGTCAGGTGCTTTTTTAATGTAAAAGACTATTTTATTTATTCTTGACAACCTTTTTTGTCACATCAAATTTTTCCATATAGTTTCCTGTCATAAGGCGAGTCTGTGAATAAAATGCCGTAAAAGATTGATAAACAATTGCCACTACCGGCATTAAAATCCACTGTAAAATCATCACAATCTTTGGTTTTCTTATATTCTTCGGCCTTGGCGGCAACATCTTTAAAGAAAACAGAATAGTTGTCATTAAGCCGATAGATGCAAAAATCTGGATTAAGCTAATCGTATTTGGTAAATTAAATGCTAATAAATCTTTTGATCTAGCATTGAGTAATTTTGGTACCCAGCCACCAAATGCCACCATTGGTGAAATTGCAGCCAGTGTCACATGCCCCTCAAGTAATCTCATAAATTTTGCAAACAAAGGCATAAATGACATCTTCCCGATACTCTTGCGATCCTTCGAAAACAGCCTCACGCCAACATAAGCCACGTCAGATGCTCCATAATCCCAGCGGCGTAATTGAATAAACTGCGCCTTCAAAGTCTTCAGGAATGTCTCTTCCATAACTGCATCCTGATAAATCGCCACATGGATTGGCAATACCTCATAGTCCCCATGGAAATAAAATAGTGAGCGCCAATATTGGTGACCATCCTCCACAATTGTCTTTTTACTCCAGAAGCCCATCTGAGAAAGCGCCAGAAGCGGCTGTGAGTGTGAAGCAAAGTTCTTCAAAGTATGTGAACGCATCGAAGAAATAATATTAAAAAATGAGTTCGAAATCGCAATAATTCGCATTGGGGCCGGCGCATCCCAGATATTATTTGTAAATAGCGATACTGGCTGATAACTAAGTTTCTGTCTATTTGGATGAACAATAAACTGATAAGCTACATAATCAAGATACCATTTCGACATCTTATTATCCGAATCAAGTGAAGTTACAATCACATTCTCAATCGGAATTTTCGCCTTCTTCACATAGTTCACCAATTCTCCAGCCGCATAATTTAAATTTGGTCCCTTCCCTTGAATTTCATCTTTCAGATCCTTTGGGTGCATTACTGGAATAAATTGACAAAAATCATCTTTAAACTTTTCCGTCAAGATTTTTGCATTCTCACGCATCGCCTCTCCACCTCTCTCCTCATATCCGAACACAAAAATTGTTCGCTCATTTGGAAAGCTACTTTTCTTAACCGCCTCCACGGTTGGTATCAATGTATCTAGTCCCTCATTATAGGCCACCATTATTACCGCATGATAAATCTCGTTTGGTTTTGGAAAAACAATTTTCGGAGTTTTCCCATTATCATCAAGTTCCTTCTCTGAAATCACCAAGTCCTTACCTACTGATATCATCTTCAAGTTCTCTACATGCTCATCAAACTCAAACTCACGACTTTTTACAAGCATCAATTTTTCATAACTCCCATGTGGATCTTCTAAATCCGCAAGCCTCTTATGCCAATCGACCTTGTCTGCTCGTTTTGTCGCATTATACCCTTGAACAGTACGATAAACTACACCAACCGCCTTCACTAAAGTCGTTGCAATAATCAAAAGAAGATAGTAAGACCCCACAATCGGGCTAATAAAAGACAGTACAAATAGTAATAAGATCATTGTATAAGATAGTGCACCTGGCAAAATCTCCAACATTCGATATTTCCGTGTCCTTTTTCCCAGCGGAATTTCCAAGTCTGCCCAGTCAGAGCGCTTCGTTTCTACGATTCCAGGCTCCTTATTCTTTTTTATTCTCATATTCTCTTACTCAAACAAAAATTAAAACTAATCCGAATGCTTTAGATTACCCCTCACCAAGTAATCTCCATAACGTTAATATCGAAAGTAAAATTAATGCAATTGTGGCCGCCACAAATACATTAGCCACCTTCTCACCTTTTTTACGATAAATCCTCAAAGCCACAATATTATGTAAAACACCAAAGATCAAAGCAAACAACGGATATACCAACATTGCCTGCCAAGAGCCATCATGATATCCGCCAGAATTTGACATTGAAGACCATTCACCACCCTGATACCTTCCGATATCGCCATAGCCTACTTTTACAACGGACGCATTAGGATGTAGATTTGCCAAAGAATAAATAAATAAAATCATCGAAAAAACCAACATCACTATCATTAAAGTAAAAAGTGTGCGATGCTTAGAATAAACTTCTTTGAGGTCTTTTCGCAGATCCTTCATCTTTTCTATTATATCATTTTTCTAGTTCAACAACCACTTTTAGTGTCACTACTGCTCAAGTAGTTTACAGATCAAATCAATCAAAAGCCCCTCTTCACTAAACTCACTCTCAGAAATTAAAAGCACTAAAGCCGTCAACGCTCTATCTGAGATCTTTGTCTCCCCCATACTGCTAAGCTGAAGCTGATTCATTGCTAGATACACCACAAATAATAATCCACCAATCTGTTGATTACCTCTCTTAAATGGCTCACGTTTTACAACATTATATAAAATCTTGGCAGCTTTTTTCGCCACCGTATCTGAAGCCTCATATCTATCCCGCAGCCACTTTGCCACCTCTTCAAAGTCATTTTTATCATCCACTAAAGCGCCAAAATCATCCATCTCCCCCATCTTTTCCCGCAAATCAATTACCAAATTTTCAATTTCCACACCCGAAAGCTCATGTCTTGAGCGCTTATTACTAGTCAATAAAAATTGACCATTCAAAAATTCACTGATTGTCTGAAAACTTTTCGTATATTTCGCCATCACCTCAATCACGCCGCTCGCTTCCCCACCAGACAGCTCATTTTGCGAAATCACTCGCTCGATAATTGCCATTGCCCCCCTAATCTCGTTCAGCCTTTTTATTGCTTCCACATCCGTTGATTGAGCCAATTGTGTCTTGTTTACAACTACTCCGTGCGTAATGTATTCCTTCAAAATCTTATTCGACCACACACGAAATTTTGTCGCCTTCATTGAGTTCACCCGGTATCCAACCGAAATAATTGCATCCAGATTATAACGTTTAACCTCGCGTTTCACCTGTCTCTCCCCCTCGGTACGTATCTCATTTCGCTTCTGACAAGTTTTTTCTTCCTCCAACTCCTCCTCACGATATATATTCTTCAAATGCCTCGAGATTACCGTTTTATCCACGTCAAAAAGCTGCGCAATTTGCGTTTGAGTCGCCCACAATGTTTCTGACTCAACATCAACATCAAAAACTATCCCACCTTCTGGCGCCTGATAGATCCCTAACTTATAGTTCACCCCAGTTTTCTCCAACTGACACATCAGCCTTCAATCGAATTGGAAGTTCTGGTGCCACCCCCTCCATAATTTCTACCAATCCTTTAGCTACTTCATCTCGTACCTCATTATCACATTCAATAATTAATGAATCGTGAATCTGGAGCACCAAGTCAGCTCGCCCCATAAATTTAGTACTCAGCATTTTATCTACTTGGATCATCGCGCGTTTCATCAAATCTGCCTCTGTACCCTGAATTGGCATATTCTGTGCAGCCCGCTCCGCCGCCGTTCTCACAATATAATTTGCAGATTTCACATCTGGCGTTGGTCGTTTTCTACCAAAGAATGTCTCAACGTAGCCTAGATTACGTGCTTGCTCCAAAGTCCTATCAAGATAATTCTTAATCGGCTGTCGTACCTTAAAATAATCATCAATAAACTGCTT
>CAUTNG010000026.1:0-6070 GCA_963539995.1 uncultured Candidatus Saccharibacteria bacterium | reverse complement strand
AGGCAGACTCAGTAGCTTGAATGGATTCTTCCTGGACATCAGAGGAATCTTCACTCATCTCACTAATTGCTTGTGAGGCAGCCACGGTTTTATGAATGGCGGCAGAATCTTTATATTCACTCGGCAACACCGGTCGTGATTGTAGATTTTTTGAAAATGGCAGACCAGAGGCAGCAGAAAGTTTCATTAATACAGGATCTAATGTAATAATTACAACGGCCTTATCAAGATTTTTGGCTGTTTTGGCGATCAACTTTAGATTAATCGCACTGCGTAAGACGCTAAGTTTTTTTGGCGGAACGAGAGCGACGACTTTTTGCTTGGAACCCTTAAGATGATTGATAATATCGGTAATATCATCTTCTGGCTCAATGTAGTAGATGTCCTTATTCATGCACCGATTTTACCACATTACAAAACTTTTATGTTAAAATTTAGAGGATGAGTATTTTTAGCTTTGCAAAGAAAAAAGAGGTAAGAAATCCAGCGGAGGCTAGCAATGGCAATACGGCGGAGCTAGCTAATCTTGTCTTGAATTCAATTGAGGAAGGCGTAATTATTGTGCATCCTTCGGGAGTAGTACTACTATCTAACCCGGCAGCCATGCGAATGCTCGGCATAAATGATACTTCGGCTATTTTGAATGTTCAAATAAGGTCGCTACTGAGACTCGAAAATGGCGAAGGAATGAAACTTGAAGATAGTGTAAACCCGGTACTTTTAGCGGTAAATTCCGGTGAAAATTACTCCACACGCGATTTTGTATTAGTGAATTTAATTGAACAAAGAAAACCTGTGGCAATTAGTGTCGTGAGTACAAACTCTGGGCAGAATGAAAGAATTATTACCTTGAGAGACATCTCGCGTGAACTAGAAGAGGAGGGTGAGCAAACCGAATTCATTTCTACAGCTTCTCATGAAATGAGGACCCCCGTAGCCTCGATTGAAGGATACTTAGGGCTCGCACTTAACCCAAAAACTGCAACCATCGATGAACGCGCTCGTAAATATCTCGAGGAAGCACATACCTCTTCAAAACATTTGGGGCGTCTATTTAAAGATCTGCTCGATGTGACAAAACTGGATGATAAGAAAATTCGCGTACAACTTTCACCTGTTGAGATGACTTCTACCGTACGCTCGATCGCCAATGGCCAAGTGCCACAAATGAGCGAAAAAGGGATTCACTATACTTTTGGCTCGAACGGAACCAGTACGAGCGGAAACGGTAGATTTTTAAACCAGGAAGTTTATGCCAGTGTGGATATTGATTTTTTGCGCGAGGCAGTAAACAATCTAGTGGAAAATGCAATCAAATATACTGCCGAGGGTGGTGGAATTTGGGTAAATGTACGTGGAGATGATGATCGCGTTTTAATTAACGTGACAGATACTGGGATCGGAATCTCTCCTGATGATCTGAAGCATGTTTTTCAAAAGTTTTATCGTGCAGATAACTCACAAACGCGTACCGTTGGCGGGACCGGTTTGGGACTTTATTTAGTTAGACAACGCGTTGAGGCTATGGGCGGAAAAGTTTGGGCGGAGAGTTCGTTTGGTGAAGGATCAACTTTCTATCTATCGTTCCCTCGCATTACCGCAGAGGAATATCAGAGGCGTAAACAAATCGCTTCAAACATTGAGGCGATGAGTACACAAAAACAAGCAACCCCAACTGTGCCACAAGCTGAAAATCAAGCACCCCAGACCCCTGTTGCGGCCAGTCCAGCTGATACACCGGTCGCGCCTACTACGACTAATGCCCCTGAGACGATTGACGCACCCGTGAATCCTGTGGTGCCCGTAACTCCTAATACATTTACGGCAACAGTCGCACCTGCAGTATCCGTAGCACCAGCAGCGCCAAAAATATCAGGAACACAGT
Organism: uncultured Candidatus Saccharibacteria bacterium; assembly: GCA_963539995.1. GTDB lineage: Bacteria > Patescibacteriota > Saccharimonadia > Saccharimonadales > Saccharimonadaceae > Nanosyncoccus. The sequence continues at coordinate 4,185 of CAUTNG010000026.1, read as the reverse complement.
CGCCAGTTATCGAACCAGCTCAACAGCCCGTCACAACACCAACGCCGCAGCCTGTTGTAATGCCGACAGTGCAGCCTAACGTAATAGCAACGCAACAACCGATTACGACACAGCGACCGCTTGTGACAACGGCTCAACAACCGCTTACGACAACACAACAACCAGTTACAAACTCGGATCAACAGTTTATCGCAACTCCAGCCCAGCAACCAGTACACAGCGATCAACAGAATATCAATTCCCAGCCAATGATTAATAGTCAGCCAGTAGCTCCACAGGCTCCGCAAAACTTAAATCAGACAACACCCCCAAGCGTTAATAATTTTAATCAAGTACCACCATTAAATAATTAAAAGGAATGATATGGCAAAAATATTACTCGTCGAGGACGATCAGAGTTTAAGAGAAATTTATGGAATTCGCTTGACGGCCGAGGGTTATGAGATTGTACCGGCTGGCGACGGCGAACAGGCGCTAGCGCTTGCGGTTAAGGAAAAACCGGATTTGATTATTTCTGATGTTATGATGCCAAAGATTTCTGGTTTTGACATGTTGGATATTTTGAGATCTACTCCTGAAACTAAAGATATTAAGGTGATTATGATGACCGCGCTCTCCTCTGAGGATCAAAGAGAACGTGGAGAAGCTCTCGGTGCTGACCGCTTTCTTGTAAAGTCACAAGTTGGTATTGAAGATGTGGTTAATGCTGTACATGAGGTATTGGATGCCAAACCAGAGAACACTGCTGTAAATCAAGCTGATTTTATTCAACCTGGTACTGCGATGCCAATGAACCAAAGTACTCCTGTGACTCAGCCGATTCAACCTGTCCAATCTACCCAACCAGTTCAGCAAGTTCAAACGGTTCAGCCGGTTCAAACGGTTCAAGCCGAACAGGCTATACAGATAGCCCAGCCGGTTCAGAATATGCAAAATATGCAGCCAGTCCAGCCTATGCAACCTATACAGCAGGTTGAAACTGTGCAGCCTATGCAGACAGCTCAGCCTATGCAGCCGGTCCAGGCAGTTCAGCCTAGTCAAGCTATAGGTTCAAATCTTACTAATGACTCATACTCGATAAATTCTGTAACAGATGATTCCGGTATGAATATTAAGGATCAGATGGATCAAATTTTAGGCGGTATGGGAACAGTTTAGAATATCTCATATATGATATATTTATAATATGCGTTTAAATAAGTTTTTAGCAGAGAGAATTGGCATATCGCGACGTGAGGCCGACGACTTAATTGCTAGTGGTCGCGTGACCGTGGATGATAAAATTGCGGAATTTGGCATGCAGGTCGATGACAATACAGAAGTGTTGGTCGACAAAAAGAATGTGGCTTTTTCGCATAACTATACATACTTAATGTTAAATAAACCTCGCGGCTATGTCTCTTCGAGGAGACGCCAGGGAGATACGCCAACCCTATATGAGCTCTTACCAAAGAATCTACAAACCTTAAAGACTGTGGGGCGATTAGATAAGGAAAGTTCTGGTCTGATACTTCTGACCGACGATGGTGATTTTGCCTTCCGGATGACGCACCCAAAATTTTTCAAAATTAAAACTTATATTGTGGAACTAGATAAGCCACTCGCGCCCCTACATCAACAGATGATTTCGGATATTGGGATTACTTTGCCGGATGGTCTAAGCAAGCTTTTTATTACAAAATTAGCTGATAAAAATGGCGAGATTTCGGGGAAACGTTTGCAAGTCGAGATGAGCGAGGGGAGAAATCGACAGATTCGCCGAACATTTGCGGCGCTAGGATATGAGGTGACTGACCTTGACCGTATTGAATTTGGTCATTACAAATTAGGCGAGCTAGGACGTGGAAAATTCGAAAAAGTTCAAAAACTAATTTAGCAACATCAAAAATAGACCTCTTAGAGGTCTATTTTTTGTAATGAGAACTAGGCTTCGTCTTCAGAGTTATCTTCAAGAGCAGAAAGAAGTGAATCCTCGGCGTTGCCACGCTTTTTCTTCTTTGGAGCTTCAGCGAGTTCAATGTCGAGCTCAATACCAGTAAGCTTGGAAGCAAGACGGACGTTTTGCCCCTGACGACCGATAGCAACAGATTGCTGATCCTCGGTGACGTAGACCTTAGCGCGCTTTTCTTCAAGTTCAACCTTCACGATTTCGGCTGGACTCAAGGCTTCGCGAATATATTCAGACATATTATCGCTCCAGTTGACGATATCGATTTTCTCACGATCACCAATTTCGTTCATGACGGCCTGAACACGGATACCACGACCACCAACAAAAGTACCGACTGGATCAACACCTGGCACGGTGGAAGAAACAGCGATCTTAGTGCGACGACCAGCTTCGCGAGCAATAGCATGGATTTCAACAGTGCCATTTTCAATTTCAGGGACTTCCTGGACAAAGAGCTGTTTGATAAATTCAGCAGACCCACGAGAAACTAGGAGATCAGCACCACGTTCATTGCGTTCAATTGCTTTGATCAAAACCTTGATACGTGAACCAACTTTATAAAATTCACCCTCAATTTGGTCTTGTTTTAGCATGATACCAGTGGCTTTACCGAGGTCAACACGAACTAGTTTTGGCTCAACACGAGCGATGGTGCCATTGACGATAGTATTGATTTTATCTTCATAAACAGTGAGAATTGCCTCGTGCTCTGCCTCACGAAGACGCTGAACAATCACCTGCTTGGCGGTCATTGAGGCAACGCGACCAAAGGAAGTTACCTTATGGGATTCCTCAACAATCTCACCGATTTCTTTACCGCCAGCGAGGTCGGCTGGAATTTCTGTGGCTGGATTATAAGCCAAACCATCTTCGATTACTTCTTTAGCAACAAAAACCTCGGCTTCACCGTTGTCAAGATTCAGTACGGCGCGGACATTCATGTCTTTATCACCATTTTCCTTGCGCCAGGCAGCAGCAATGGCAGTTTCAATAATATTAAGGACGGACTCTTCTGGAAGTCCTTTTTCCTCAGCGATCACCTTAACCATTGAGGACATTTGTTTTAGGTCTAAACCTTCCATATTTCCTTTCTATGAAATTTTATATTTGAACTAAAGCTTGAGTTGAGTCTAAAATATCCGACCTTTCGGCCGGATGATTCAAGTATCAAGTATGTTTATATTATAGCAAGCTATAAATAAAATAGCAACAGCCTTATGGGAAAAGTCTGTGATATAATAGTTACAAATAAGCTTATACAATATGTCCGAGATTAATTTAGAAAACGAAAAACCGCGCAAAATTAAACCTGAGAACGTGATTTTGGCGCTTGATATTGGTACGGAGTTTGTGAAGGCAGTGATTGCTGAGCGAACCGAGGACGATAATCTGATTGTGATCGGGGTTGGTAAAGAACATCAGAATATGGGCAATATGTATGCTGGTGCGATTGCTGATATTCCGGCCGTAGTGTCGACTTGTGAGAAGGCGCTTTCTAATGCTGAGGGGATGGCTGGCGTGATTTCGAAGACTTGCGTAGTGGGGATTGCTGGCGAACTAATTAAAGGCAATACGCGAACTGTGAGGTATCGTCGCAAGGATAGTAATAAGCCAATTTCTGACCAAGAAATGCAGCTGATTATTCAGCGGGTACAAGATAAGGCTGGCGAGCAGGCTAAGCAAGAAATTGCACTTGAGACCGATAACCCTGAAGTTGAGGTGCGCCTAATTAATTCTGCGATTGTTTCCCTGTCGATTGATGGATATAAAGTGTCGAATCCGATTGGATTCAAGGGGTCAGATTTGATGATCCAGTTTTATACGGCTTTTGCACCACTTGTGCATATTTCGGCGATTGAAAAGGTTTGTGCAGAGTTAAATCTTGATCTATTAGCGGTGGCAGTAGAGCCGTTTGCGGTTTGTCGCGCTTGTCTTGGGAATGAGCTCGAATCGAATTTTTCTGCCATTGTGATGGATATCGGTGGCGGGACAACTGACATTGCAGTAGTTGATGATGGTGGCGTCGAAGGAACGAAGATGTTTGGAATTGGCGGACGTAGTTTTACCCATCAGATTGCGACACGCACTGGACTAGATTATGATACTGCCGAAGCTATAAAACTACAGCTTGGTGGAGTATCGCTGGACCAGTTGACACTGAAGCATAAGGAGGAAACAGTGGCGGAGGCTGAGAAAAAGAATGAGATCCAGCAAATTTTAGCGACACCAGAGCG
>CAUTNG010000025.1:0-6324 GCA_963539995.1 uncultured Candidatus Saccharibacteria bacterium | reverse complement strand
ATTTTACCATCGGAATAATCCATGGTGTATGGTTCATCATTGCCGTTACGTTTGACTTTGGCTTCAAAGTTCGCAGGATTTTTGACAACGATATTTTTACCACCATTGCTGGTAACAGGGATAACACGTTTAATACCATGATTCTGGTCGTGGTCTGGGAACTTGGCAACGAGGGTTTCCGTCACGTGCATTTTAGCAAGGTCATTTTCGCCTTTTGTAATATGATAGTCACCGACAAAACTTTTGAAAGTAAAATTATCTGTAACATCGTATTCATTACGATGACGTCTTGCGTTTACTGGTAAAGGAGTAAGCACTAATGCGGAGACAATAGTGATAATTAATGTGAATTTAAGAATATTTTTTAGTTGCCGAATCATAAGGTTAGTATATCAGAGTTTTTCTATTTTGTTGGTATACTGTCGATGGCTTTTTTGATGATATTGATGGACGACTGAAGTTTTAGCTCCTCGTCTTCGGAGAGTTCAGTGTCGAGACGGCGCACCACTCCGCGACGACCGACTACTGACGGAAAGCCAAAAAAGGTGTCAGTATAGGCATCATAGGTGGAAACTGGAAGTACGCGACGTTCATCGTTAAAAATGCAATTAACAATACTGGTAACACAGGCGCCAATACCATAATAGGTAGCACCTTTTTTCTCAATGATCTTATAGGCAGCCAATTTGGTGTCTTCCTCAATTTTATCGAGTTCTGATTTTTTTAGAAGTTTATTGATTGGTTGACTACCCACATTGGCGGTTGACCAGATTGCAAATTCGGAGTCGCCGTGTTCGCCGACTTGATAGGCATGTATTGATTTTGGTGAAACGCTAAGTCTTTCGGCAAGATGGTAGCGCAGTCTGGCAGAATCGAGAACAGTCCCGGAGCCAATAATTTTATAGCTTGGGAAGTTTGAATATTGCATGGCGAGATAACTCATAACATCAACTGGATTGGTAACGATGAGAAGAATTCCATGAAAATTGGCGGCGAGAAGCTGGTCTATGACATTGTGAAGGATTTTTGCATTGCGCGCGAGAAGTTCGATGCGAGTTTCGCCACCTTTTTTCTGTGCAGCACCAGCAGTAAAAATCGCAATATCGGTGTCTCTAGCATCTTTTTCATAGCTTCCGGCGGAGATTTTTAGATAGGTTGGACTGACTGCGAGAGTGTCGCGAAGATCCATAGCTTCACCCTCAGCATCGGCTTGATCGATATCAACAAGGACAAGTTCATTGACTGGAGTGCGTTGAGAAGCCAGAGAAAAACCGATACTTGCACCAACATTTCCTGTTCCAATAATCATAACTTTGTTTGACATAAGAGCTCCTCGCGATAATGTTTATGCTTTATTTTAGCATAGCGGTTTAATTTTTGCGATGGTCCCAGAAGATTGCACATTCGGCAGCATTCAGGAGATTTGTAGGATTCCAAAGTGCAAGTGTGGAAATTTTACAGGCCAAGGTACCGGACCAGAGAGTAGGTGGAGTGTAATTGGTTTGATTGATTGGGATAGTATATACAGTGCCTGCACTTGCGAGGATGATTTGATTTTGATGAAAAGTAAGAATTGTGCAAGGGTAGCTGAGGGTGAATTTATGAAGAATCTCGATGATTGGAAAAATCGGCATAGAGAGAAGGATCATTTTTGGATAAAGGGCTGCGCGAAAGATTTTTTGGAGCTGGACGAGGCTGGCCATGAGAATAAGATTTTTACGTTCGAGTATACCTTGAATGTCGGCAGAGATAAGGTCGACAGCATCGCGAGTGACTACGATAAGTTGGTTTTCATGAAGTTTTCTTAGAGTGTCGATAATAGCAATTTCAGTGATTGAGTTTTTGGAGAAATCGCCGGAGAAAAAGACAAGGTCGGAGTCAAGCGCAAAATTTTCGAGGGTAGATGATTTTGCGAAGGAACCTGAGCTAGTGGAGTCAGCAAAATAGACAGAAGCAAAAGTCGGGAGTTTGCCTTGTAGGGCGCTTGGCAATAATAAGTTGGCAGATTTAATCGGTAAACTGTTTAGGAATTCAGTATTTTTAATTTCCACCATACAATTTTCTAGATTCCCACCAATAACCGCGATGCGACCAGTTTTTTGTTCTGGAATATTCCAGAGGATTGAATCATCAACAATGTTATCTAGTTTTTTCCAGTAATCTGCTGCTTGCATAATTCCCTTTCTGGTTATTTTATGATTATTAATAATATTATTAATTTACTAAAATTCGAGAGTGATTGAGATCGGACAGTGGTCTGAACCTGAGATTTCATTATGAATTTCTGCGGACGTTAGGTTATTTTTGAGTTTTTCGGATATGAAGAAATAATCGATGCGCCAACCAACATTATTCTCGCGAGCATGTCCCCAGTGTGACCACCAGGAGTATTTGACGGTATCTGGATGGAGAGTACGGAAAGTATCGAGAAAGGAGCTTTTAACATAGTTTTCAATACCAATACGTTCTTCTTTAGTGAAGCCAGCGTTATGAGTATTTTGTTTTGGTCTGGCGAGGTCAATTTCTTGATGAGAAACATTGAGATCGCCACAGAAAACTACTGGTTTTTTCTGTTCAAGGAAGGTTAGATATTTCAAAAATAGCGGGTCCCAGAGTTCGTGTCGAAGACCTAAGCGAGAGAGATTATTTTTAGAATTTGGCGTATAGACTGTAACAAGAAAAAAGTGTTCAGTTTCGACAGTGGTAATGCGACCTTCGGAAAGTGGTGTACCAAAAGTATCTTGATGAAGTTTTTCGATGAGTTGTTTAGTTTTGGGGTCATCGATGTTTTTAAGAAATGACTCCATGTTGATTTCTGTCTGCAGAATCTGTTGATTATTTTTTGCAAAAATTGCGGTTCCAGAATAGCCTGCGCGATCAGCGGAATTCCAGAATTCTTGATATTCAGCAAAATCTACTTCAACTTGATGTTTTTTAGCCTTTGTTTCCTGAAGGCAAAGAAAATCTGGTTGAGCTGAATCCAAAAGTTCTTGCAAAACACCTTTTTTGAGGACGGCGCGGATACCATTGACGTTCCAGGAGTACAGTGAATATTTCATATTGACCTCATTGATAGTTTTAGCTATATCTAATATTTTTGACGCTCACGGTCTAAGTCGCGATGTTTAATACTAATTCTCTTGTCATATTTTTTCTTACCAGAGGCTAGTGCAATTTCTAATTTAATATGACGAGAACCACCGAAAAGCTTGGTCGGAACAATAGTGTTGCCTAGTATTTTGGATTTTTGCATAGAAATGATTTGCTTTTTGGTGGCAAGTAACTTGATATTTCTAGCAGTCTCAGCGCCGAGAGTTAGGTTATTCAGCCAGAGCTCGCCATCTTTTAGGGTAATAAAAGAACCTTTGAGCTGTACGTGATGATCGCGAATTAGGCGGACTTCTGGACCAGAGAGTACCATACCACAAATTATTTTGTCGCCAAGATTGTAATCAAAACTAGCGCGACGGTTGACGGCAACTTGACTAACTGGTTTTTTCTTGGCTTTATTCATATTGTTATTATAGCAGAAGTCATAGCCTGGATATTTATGAATTTGATATAATAGAGATATGAGAATCGCGATTGCGTCGGACATTTATTACCCAATGACAAATGGAGTAGCTGTTTTTGCGCGAAATTTGGCGCGCGGGCTTGCACGGGCGGGGCATGAAGTTCTGGTGATTTCCCCAAGCTTTAATGGTAAATTTCATACTGATACTGATGAAGAGACGGGGATAAAAACTGCATATTTAACGTCTCTGCGTTTTCCATTTTATCCTGACCAAATTAATGAAGTACCTGAGAAGAAAGATTTTTTGGGTATTCCGATGCCGCGCTTGACTTATCGTTATGGAATTTGGTGGTCAGTGAATCCATACTCGGAGATTAAAAAAGTTTTGAGTGAATTTAAGCCAGATGTAATTCATTTGCAGACCGCCGAGACAATTGCGCTTGCGGTAATGCGTTACGTGAAGAAATATAATGTGCCACTAGTTTCAACGGGACACGCTTATCCAGACAATATCACGGATCAGTTGGCGATTTTGAAGCCGAAATTGATTAAGAAGGCCTCTAATGCGATGATTCGAGCATATATGGCGAGTTTTTTGAAACATTCCGAGTACGCGACTATGCCAACGGAAATGGCGATTGGTGATCTGATCCCTAAAAATCGTAAACATTTTAAGGTGACGGTTGAAGCTTTATCGAATGGGATTGATTTAAGCGAGTTTTATCCAAAACGCCCAAATATTGAGGTGTTGAAGAAATATAATTTGGATAATAAAAGTCAGAAAATTTTATATATTGGGCGAGTTGATCCAGAAAAAAGCATTGATCTTGTGCTGAAGGCTTTTAAGGAGCTATTAGGCTTGTCAGGTGTGTCAGCAAAGAAAATGGAACTAGTGATTGTGGGGGACGGGATCGATTTGGCGAACTTAAAAGTGTTGGCAGGCGAGCTTGGAATTGAAAAACAGACGAAATTTCTTGGGCGGGTAATGCCGCCTGAGTTAATCGAAATTTATCGAGCTGGTAAAATGTTTGTGACAGCATCAGAGACGGAGACTCAGGGCATTGTTTTGATTGAGGCTGCAGCGGTGGGATTACCTTTGGTTGCAGTGGACGCTGGGGCAGTTTCAGAGTTATGTCAGGATGGAAAAAATGGTGAACTTTGCCAACCAAGAGACGTGGATGGAATCGCGCGGGCGATGGCGAAAATTCTATTAGATACAGAATTGGCAAAAAATTATAAGTTGGGTTCGATTGAAATTGCTAAGCGGCATGATCTAAAGCGAACGATTGCTAGATTTGAAGAGATTTATGAACAGGCAATAATTTTAAAAAATAGTGAAGAACCTTAAGTCTGGGTTCTGGTGGTGGGAGAAATTTTGTAAAAAGATTAGAAAGAAGAGAGATTGAGATGAATATTTGGCAGAGTCTACCGAAAGGATTTACAGTTTTGGCCCCAATGGAGGGGGTGACGGATGTGGTATTTCGTCAGGTGATTAATCGCGCTGGTAGACCAGATTTATTTTATACAGAATTTACGAATGTTACTTCTTTTGCGTCTGAAAAAGGCCGACATGATGCCTTGGAGCGCCTGTCAGTTTGTGCGACGGATGCGCCAATTATTGCTCAGATTTGGGGAAGAAATCCTGAACATTTTGCAATTCTTGCGGCAGAACTTGAAGGTCTTGGTTTTCAGGGGCTTGATATTAATATGGGTTGCCCGGATCGTCACGTCAATAAGGCTGGAGGTGGGGCGGCGATGATTCGTACGCCAGAATTGGCGGTCGCCTGTATTCAAGAAGCGAAGAAGATGACGAAATTGCCAGTGTCAGTGAAGACAAGGCTTGGTTTTACATATGTAGACGAATTTCGCGATTGGCTGCCTTTAGTCTTGGCGCAAGATGTAGCAAACCTAACGATTCACTTAAGAACTCGTAAAGAAATGTCAAAAGTGCCAGCACATTTTGAGTTGATTCCTGAGATTTTAAAGATTCGTGATAGTGTAGCGCCGGGGACAAAATTGACAATTAATGGCGATATTCAAGATTTAAATCAAGTAAAGGAGTTGAGTCTGCAATATCCTGAGGTGGATGGATTTATGATTGGGCGCGGAGTATTTTTGAATCCATTTTGTTTTACTGGACGAGTGCAGGAGGCGCGAGGCGGGGATGTCTCTGTGCGGGAGTTAATGGAATTATTTAAGTTTCATCTAGATCGATACGACGAAAGGAGCGAGGCTCTGTTATCGCAAGGATCTCGCTATCCCTTCGAACCATTAAAAAGGATGTTTAAGTTATACGTGAATTCTTTTGATGGCGCTTCGGATCTACGAGTAAAACTGATGGACTGTAAAAATACTGGTGAATTACGTACAGTGATTGATGAGTTTTTGGAAACGATTTAGTATATTTTGAATGGTTCCCTTACAGCGATGTAAAGAATAAAATCAAAAAAGAGACCTGGGGTCTCTTTTAGGACTTATGCAAGACGGAGGTGCCAAGAGAGATCTGTGGCATTGAACGATAATTGATAATTGTTGTGTCCTGCAATAACGTCGAAGATGTGGATGGCGGTGTTGCCAATGAAGCGAATATGAGTTTGAAGAAGTTCTGAAACCTCAAATTCTTCACCACTACGGGTCTTAAAGTTTAGAGGCTGACAAGGGGTCATTTCATACCCGAAGAGAGCCATAACTTCGACGCGTTCCTGATTATTGTTAATATTATTTTTCATAAGTAACTCCTTTAAAACTATTTTTGGGAGTCATTTATGCGAGCCTGATTTATTGGCTCCTGGCTAAAAGTATAAATGACG
>CAUTNG010000024.1:0-6828 GCA_963539995.1 uncultured Candidatus Saccharibacteria bacterium | reverse complement strand
CACCACGCACTTCGACCTCTTCTGGTATTTCCTTCGGGTCCCCTTTTAACTTAAGTGGAACATTGGCAATAGTTCGGACATTCATCGTAACATCTTCACCAACCAAACCGTCTCCCCGAGTAACCGCCTGCTCTAAAATTCCGTGGCGATAATGCAGGGACATGGCCAAACCATCCATCTTAATGTCGGTGAAATAAGTAAACTTGGTATCTGGACTAACTAGTTTATAGTTTCTCGCCACCCAGTCACGCACTTCGGATTCAGAAAAAACATCGGCTAATGAAATCATCCTAGACTTATGGGTAACTTTTTGGAATTTATCCAGTGGCTTGCCGGCAACACGCTGGGTTGGCGAATCGGGGGTAATTAATTCCGGAAAAGCTTCCTCGAGCAAGGTTAGCTCATGCTTGAGGGAGTCGGCAGCCGATTCCGACATGATAGACTGGTCGAGAACGTGATAGTGATAGCGATAGTCATTGATAAGTTCACGGAGCTTTTCAATGCGTGCTTTGGCTTCAGTTTTATTCAAATGGGCTTTATGGAGAGCTGGAGCGCGATGCTCGGTCTGATTTTCTTCATGTACTTCGGATTGGTTAGTATTATTCATTTTTTGACGCCTTCTTTTTAAACCTAAATCTCTTCAAACTAAATTTTGGTTTCTTGGAATCTGATTCTGGTTCGACTTTATTCTGGTCAGCTTCTGTTTTAGTTTTCTTTTGTTTTAACTCTGATTCAGTCTTCTTTTGATTATTCTTTGACTCGATCTTCGCTGGATAAAAATCATCTTTATAATCAAGGAGTTGGCGATAGAAAAGATAGAAATAGATAGAGATGAAGACAAAGAGAAAAACGGTGACAACAAGAAGGACAAACGGAACAAATGGAATGTTGAGATCTTTGAGAACTGGGAAGGCGCCCTTGATTAGAATGTCGAGTAGAATAGCAGGAAGAACGATGACTACATACCAGAACGCAAGGCAGAAAATGAGATAAACGATACGGATGAGGAAGCGAATTCGACGACCGGCTACTAGGTTTCTGGCGGTTTCAATGGCGGTGAGTGGATAGAGTCCCGGAGCGGAAACTGCGATTAGACCCATAACAGAACTAGAGGTAAGATAGACACTGAGCAAAGTCATGAGGCTGGCGAAAATAAAATAGACCAGTGCATAAAATGGAGTTTTGAGAAACTCGGTTGAGATAGCAGCTTGGTAGGTGATGATGACGAGCATAATTGGGATAAGCTCGATGAAGACAATCAGGCCGACAAAGAAAGTGGAGACAAGCGGAGACAAGGCGTTATAGAGACCATCGCGCATTTTTGGCTTATGGCCAGCGAGAAGATGGCGAGTGAGATAGATGGAAACTAGCCAGGTGATGAGAAAGAGGAGAATGGCGAAGATTTTCTGAGCATCGTTCATGTTTGTTAGCCCACCGGTCGTGACCGTACCTATGAGAGTAAGACCGGCACGACCAAGATTGCCAAGACGCCCTTTGACGAGTTCTTTATTAGTGGTTTCGACAGATTCTTTAAACTCAACAAAGGTGGACTCGGCCATTAGACCAACCAAGACGATGTAGAGTAAAACAATTAGGCCGATAAGTGGCAAAAAGATTTTCCAGTTTTTTCGGATAATTCTCAGGGCGGCAGCGGCATGCGCCATCAATCCTGGAGTTTCTGTTTTTCGCTCATAATCTTCGCGATATGAGCGTCTAAACGAACGGTGTAATTTGATGCGCCCAGAATTTTTCTCCGTTTTATTATTTTTTACCACTTTTACCTCCACTTTTGATTTTAGAAATTATTAGAAACTATATTTTGCGTGCTCGAGACGTTCAATTCTCTTTTCGATTGGCGGATGGGTACTGAAGAGATTGACGGCTTGTTTTTTGAGAGGTGAATTAATAAACATTGCCTCTGTGGCGGCGTTTTGTCTAGCCATCGGCCTTGAATGCTCTTCTAACTTTTTAAGGGCAGAAATCATCCCTTCCGGAAAACGAGTTAGCTCAACAGCACTAATGTCAGCAAGATATTCACGCTCACGCGAGACGGCCATCTGGGCAACACTTGCGACTAGTGGAGCAAAAACGGAACCTAAAATAATCATTAAAAGTCCAACTGGGCTATTTTCTTCGTCATTTTTCCTTGTGTATCGCGTCATACGAATACCAACATCAGAGAGAAATCCGATAATGCAGACGAGAGAAAAAGCAATAGCAGATACGCGGATATCATAATTACGGACGTGAGATAATTCATGAGCCATAACAGCGGTCAATTCCTTATCATCCATGATATCGATTAAGCCTGTAGTGGCAGCGACGATAGCATGGTCTGGGTCGCGTCCGGTAGCGAAGGCATTTGGCGCCGGATCATTAATAATATAAACCTCAGGCATTGGCATGCCAGCGGTGATGGTTAGGTTTTCAACAATATTATATAGACGACGATGATCGCGACGATTAGCTTTTTTGGCGCCGGTCATCATAATTGCCAGCTGAGTCGAGAAAAAATATTGCACCACGGCATAAATTAGAGCAACAATAGTTGTCGTAATGGCGATGGTCGGGTCATTATTAATGTAAGCAATGCCACCACCAAGAAATGAAATTAAAATAATAAAGCCTAAAAAGATTAGAACTGTGTTGCGTTTATTTTCGTCAATCTGTTTATACATAGTTGATTTGAAGAAAAGAGAGGAATTAATCCCCTCTTTTCTATATCCTTTAAGTATTGATTAGAACTCGACTTTTGGAGCCTTATCCAATTTCTTCATCTCTTCTTCATCTACGGTGAAGTAGGTGTATTTCTCAAAACGAGAACCGAAGAGGATATTGACTGGGAATTGAATAATACGGGTATTAAAGTCCCTTGCGCCTGCATTGTAGAAACGGCGGGAAGCTTGAAGTTTTTCCTCAGTGTCAACGAGCTGATCCTGAAGCTTCAAGAAGTTTTCGTTAGCCTTGAGCTCTGGGTAAGCCTCAGCGATGGCAAAGACCTTGCTAAGAGCACCCTGAAGGGATTTTTCGGCAGCAGCAGTTTCGTCTACAGTCTTAGCAGACATCACGGCACTGCGAGCCTTGGTGACTTCTTCAAAAGTTTCTTTCTCGTGTTTAGCGTATCCCTGAACGGTGGCAACAAGGTTTGGAATAAGGTCACCACGAAGTTTCAAGATGACAGTAATCCCAGACCAAGCTTCTTTTACGCGCTCATTGAGACGAATGAGGGAGTTGTAGGTCGAGATGAGATAAATAATCAATACTACCACGAGACCTAAACAGATCATTCCGATTGTAAATAGATTTGGCATTGTTTCTCCTTTTTATATAACTCTATTATAAGAGTCTATGGTTTTTTCTGCAATACTCTAAGAGCAAAAATTCCCCACTGAAAGGGGGGTTTCAGTGGGGAATTCCTACCACAATCTTTTATACAGATTATGATAATGGTGCGAGCTAAGAGACTCTAACTCTCGACCTCTTCCTTGGCAAGGAAGCGCTCTAAACAACTGAGCTAAGCTCGCAAGCCGTGTGCGATATGCACTGGGTTTATTTTAGCCTAGTGTAAAATAAATGTCAAGAAATTATAACAAATAAATAACCCCGTAAAAATTACGGTGCTTGTTGAATCAAACAAATATTTTTATTTTGTCAAATGAAAACCCACACTATTGGGTGTGGGGTAAAGCGGTGGAACTGATTGATGCTGACTAGCGAAAGTTGGCTTAAATATCAACGAATCTGAGTTCGCCGTAGCTCTGATCGATCTTGAAGAATCCCTGGGCTCTCAAGCCTTCAATGGTACGCCCATCAAAGTTGATGTGAGTGCCGGTGGTGTCCTCATGATCGAGCGAGTCGATTGCCAACTTCACTGTGCGATCGTCTTCGGTGATAAATTTCACCTTAGCCTCGTTGATGGTGTGTCTGGTGGCAAATGCCTTCACAAACTCCTCCATGGACGGGCCCTTCTTGACGTCGACAATTTTCATAATGTTCCTCCTTTGTGCGTGGTCTCTTCGACCAATGTAGTAGTTAACACCGTGTTAACTTGTTTATTATAACATAAGTAGTATATATTGTCAATGCCAGAATTTTAGGTGTAAAAATCCTCCGATTACTCAGAGGATTTAGCTTCGATTTGGTGCCCGAAATGGGACTTGAACCCATATGGATTTCTCCATTCGATTTTAAGTCGAACGCGTATACCAATTCCGCCATTCGGGCATAGCTGTATTATAGTACAGTTGCCAAGGTTTTACCATATAATACGTGGTAAAATGAGCATATGGGAACTCGTAAATCAGAAAATATGGTAAAAAAAGATACATTGGAAAAAGATATATTGTCAGTAAAAAGCCTTAGAGTAAAACTTGGCGCACTATTTGAGAAGCACTTCTTACTCCTGGTTGTTGGATTTGCGCTAATTTTTGCAGTAATTTCTCTATCGATTGGCATGAGTCAGAGCGTCTGGTTTGATGAGGCTTATTCGATCACTCTAGCAAAAAGACCTATTGGCGAATTAGTTCACCTAACAGCAATCGACGTGCATCCGCCAGTCTATTATTTGTTTCTACATTTTTGGGGTGGATTATTCGGGTTCGGCGAGTTAAGCCTCAGGTTATCCAGCGTAATCCCTATGTTTTTTGCAATTATTCTGATGGCGATACTCTTAAAACGATTATTTAATAAACCCTTTGCTGGGTTTGCAACCTTATTACTCTGTCTTTCCCCAATGTTAATCCGCTACGGCTTTGAGATCAGAATGTACGCCATGGCAACCATGTTGGCGGTACTTGCAACCATCGTTCTAGTCCTAATTGAGGCCGAGAAAAACGCAAAGCGACGCCATTTATTGCAATTTGCTTATGCAGCACTCGTGGCGCTGGGAATGCTGACCTTATATTATACAATTGTGATTTGGCTGACGCATTTTGCATATCTAATTTGGCAGACAGTAAAGAGCAAGAAGCCGATCCTGCGCCAAGAATTTTGGTTAATGTACATCCTTGCCGTTCTATTATTTACGCCATGGCTGTTTGTCGCGATAAAGCAATTTACCAACGGTGCGCTGGCGCAAATTTCAGAACCAATGACGGTAAATAATCTACTTGGGGTCTTCTCTTTTAATTTACTATACAAACCAATTTGGCAGCTTGATCAGATTTTTGGGCTACTAATTCTGGGCTTCATCACCCTGTTTGTAGTATTGCTCGCTAAAAAAATAAAAAACAAACAGAAAAACACCAGCTTCTTAATTTTTATGGCAGCGGGGCCACTTCTTGTGGAGATTTTGATCTGCCTAATTAAGCCGATGTACGTTGAGAGGTATCTGGTTTATTCGGCACCGTTTTTGATTGCCTTGATTGCCTATCTAGTATTCGAAGCGCGATCTAAGCAACGCTATTGCTCGATGGCTTACCTGTTTGCGCTGGTGGGATTTGGAATCTTTAATCTCATCCAGGTCGGTAACTTTAATTTTCAGAGGATGCAGAAGCCAGACATTCGTGAAATGGCGACAAGGATTTCTGCTACCGATAAAAAAGAAGATAAGAGTAACCAGGCTACTTTAACAGAGCTGCCAATTCTGACAGATTCGCCATATGAGGCAATTGAGCTCGGATATTATTTACCTAATAATAAAATCTATTTCTATGCACCATACGAGGAGCTAGGGGGCGGATACGCGCCGCTTGATAAGAGTGAATTTAAGATTTTCAACGGACAGGATTTGAAGAAATTTAAGTGCGTGCGCTATGTCTATTATGATGCAAAAATGACAACAATATTAGAGAATGCTGGTTTTTCTAAGACAAAAAATCAGGACACTGAGCATGCCCTGAAATATAGCGACTTCTGCCGAAAATAACCGGCTATTTCTAGCTATGATTCTTTAGTGCCTTAATCTTTAGGACCTTGATCCTTGGGGTCTTAATCTTTGGAGCCTTAATCTTTGGAGCCCTGATAACGCCCCTGTAATTTGGCTTTGCGGATTTTTAAAATATCCTTGAACATGCGCCAGGAATCCTTGACGATATTGACGCGGTCGGTGGCGAAATGCTGCCAGCGGATTGGCACTTCTTTTGCCTTAAGTCCGAGTTGTTTTGCAATCACAAATAATTCGACATCAAAAGCCCCCGTGAAGGCACCTGCTTCGTTAGTTCGCTCTGGATTATAGACATAAAGTTGATCAAAAATCACGCTTGCTTTTTCATTGAAGAGCTTGAACCCACACTGTGTATCCCGAATCTTGAGACCAGTAAGAGAACGGGTGATCAAATTAAAAGTGTCGCCAATGAATTTGCGATACCACTTAGCGTGAACAGATTTAGTATCAATTTTGCGTGAGCCGAAAATAATATCAAAGGAATCTTGGTATTTTAGCAACTTCTTGACTTCAGAAATTGGCGTGCTCTGGTCAAAGTCGGTAAAGAGTCGCCATTCTCCGCGAGCCTGCTTCATACCGGCGCAAACCGTAGCCGCCTTACCCCCGTGCTGGTTCTTCAGTACTGCTAATTCCCCATACTGGAGTCGGGATCGCCAGGCGTCACGATAATCGGATAGCAATTTCACAGTCTCATCAGTGGAGCCGTCGTCAGAAAAAATAACCTCATACGCGTATCCTTGTTGTTCAAGAAACGGTAGGAGGTCTTTTAGGCAGCCACGTTGAAAATTTTTAGCTTCATTATATGAAGGGATAATAACAGATAAGAAGATTTTGTTGTGGTCGTTCTTCACGTTTTAATAAAATACTTGTTTAAGTTAATGTGTTTGAGTTTTGGAGGCACCGACCGGAATTGAACCGGTGTACACGGTTTTGCAGACCGCTGC
>CAUTNG010000023.1:0-7077 GCA_963539995.1 uncultured Candidatus Saccharibacteria bacterium | reverse complement strand
CTCCCCGCTATCCTGCAAAGTCTCCTCACGTGTCTCATCATTTTCATTCATATTTTCATTATATCACACCAACATTTTTCCATTTTTCTCCAAACTTCACCTCTATAAAATTCAAAATTTCCAGATTCTTTAAAAATCTATCGTGCTCATGTTTTACATTTTTAAAAATCCGTTGTACAATCCAGTCAGATAGATAATTATGAGCCCCCATCATAACAATCTATCAGCATGTAGTAAAACCTATTCTTTTACTACATCAAAAACTTATTCGTTGAAAGGGAACAGACTCCGAAAAACGGAGTCTGTTCTATTTTTTATCAAACGCTACTCAAGCTCCCTAAGTGCAACACCTTAAAACGTTAGTTTAGAGAACCTATTTGTTATTTTCAAAGAACCTGTTATAATATCCCGCATAGCAACATATTGTCATGTTGCGCGCGCACCTTACACACCAGTTGCATCCCAAAGGAGGGGGAACCATGAAGATTCTTATCAAAGATACACTGCGAAACAAAGAAACACTGTACCTGCAGAAATGCGACGTTCGTTATCTGCTTGAACACCCGGATATTATCCGGAGTCCAAAAATCAAGCCTGGCAGCCCCAAGGCAATCGAGCTCGACGAGATCGAAAAACATGGATACGAAAGCTTCTTCAGAGAAACCCTAAACGATGAAGCCAACAGACTTATCCTTGAAAGTGAACTCTGCAGCGATTATGACTTCCGCATTACCTACAGAGACTCCGCAAGTATCGAATGGATCAATTCCCACAAGTGGATTTATGACTATGAGGAATACATCGTCGAGCATATCGACAGACTCAAACGTGATCTCAAGAAAATCAATAAGTCTATCGAAGTTAAATTGGCAGAACTTGCCGACGCAGAGTATGAATATCAGACACAAGCTGAATGCGCCAATCATTCTCACAATCCCAGTATCACAAGCCCCACTGCCACAAGTACTGAAGCAGCCATGTCGTATGAAGACATTCTGCACAGGGAACATCGTCAGTATGATCTTGCAGAAATCGAGGTCCTAAAGCGAAAAAAAGACACCCTCAGATCTATGATTCAGTATCATGAAAGTGATATTGAATTTACTTTCCCCACAGAATTCCGCGGTTTGGTACGAAACACCAGCCTCAATCAGCGCATGAAAGACGCTCTGAGTAACCCCACCCGCAAGATGAAGAACTAAAGCAAAAGGCACCCGCAAGGGTGCCTTATTTTAAGGATTAATCGTAGGTATCCTGCGAAAGATCGCAAAACGTCATCTGTTCTGTCTCGCCACTCCCCGTATAGCCGTGACCATGGAATACAATAATACCAGTATGCTGCTCCAGATTGTATTGTGCCTGAAAACTTTTTAACTGATATACATAATTTTCCTTAGTACGACCATCGTCAAAGTTCAGCTCCACTTCACATTCACCGGTCAAATTCAAGAAATGCGGAGAGCCAACAACATGTTGAATCGCAAAGATTCTCCATCCACGAACCGGGACCTTAGCAAGTTCCAGATTAATACCGGGTTTGTCGACCATTCGGCTCCGAATTATCTCGAAGTGTGCTGCTGCTTTCCTAATATCATCACTCTGCACATACTTGCATGCGTCGAACAAAACGTCAATGTCAGGTCCTGTAATGATATTATAGCCGCCCCTCGCGCTGAAATCCTCAAGTGTAAAATTTGTTACACTTGAACCATGCAGTTTCTTGATACTCATACGTATCTCCTTCCTAAAGAACACCCCAAAATCGAGGCAAAGCCAGCCCACTATTAGACTAGTATCTACTATTATACAATAAATACCTCGCCCTGTCAAAGACAGAAATCACGACATCAAAATTCAGGAGTCACGACTGCAAAAAACTAAAGTCCGCTATATCAAAGCTAAGACCATTTGCTATAAGCCACTTCGCTCTCGGCCGAAATTATCTTTCGTACCTTATCTCCCTGAGCGTAAAGCATCGCCTCCCGTTCATGCTCATTAGTCTCCGCTTTACTTTCCGCCATCTCTAATGCCCCAGAAAAATATTCTTTCATCGCTGCAATCTGTTTCTTCGCCTCTGCCAGCTCTTTTTCGTTCATATTTTCCGCCATCGACTCCGGCAAACGGTCCACCATCGCCGCAATCTGTTTCGCCTGTTCCGCGCACTCCATCAATGTACACCACTTCGCTCGCTTTTCCGCCATCAAATAATCTCGTCGGCGCCTCAAATACTCCTGCTCCCCATATTTTTCCTTAATCTCAGTCGCTGGACTCCCCTTTGCCAGCACGTCCGCAAGATCAGCCGAATACCCAATCACAAAACGTGGCATCACAGGGATCCGCCCCTTCTTATGAATCGGATGCCAAGAATCATTCATATCCTCGAAATATTTCGCCGAAGCAAAACCCGGAATCTTCAAACCGTCTCTTTGTACTGAAGGCGTCGGATAAATTCGCACATATTCTTCACCATTCGCACGACGCTTTACCTCCGCTGCACCAAATTCCGATATCGCCGCGTTGTCACGGCTTGCGCTGTTCCCATATTCATGCGCCCAAGAGAATTTCTTCTGCAACTTCTCCTGAATTATGTTATAAGTCAAATCCACCGCAAAAGGCACCACTTCACCTCCCGTCGTCTCATTCTGGATCATCCCAATTACATCAATATGATTAAACATATCATCTACCTCTGAAGTCGGAAGAGTTCTTAGAGCCTCATATTTTTTATCCTCAGCAAATCGATCTTCCTCAGAAAACCAGTCACCCATCTCCACCATCGAAGTAAAAGTCACCTCTAAAATTTTCGCATCACTCCGCTCCTCGCCCTTACGAAAATCCGGCGTACTTTTCTCAGCTTTCACCATCCTAAGATCCGCGCGAATTTCTTCAGGCTTATACACCGAGTTAAACGTTTCCGGCCTTGGCGTCAAGTTCTCGAGTGTCTTCTCCATTCGCTCATAATGCGTCAACTTATTCTTATTTCCCACTAAACTTCCTCCAACTGTATCTAGTCGCATTATATCACACAAAATAAGGCCCGTCTTTCGACGAGCCTAGCGACAAGCTGCCTTTAGGCTACCTGTCCCGTGGTTTGACTGTTTCCAGCCATGAGTTCGACAAGCCCTTCCAGGTCGGATAAATCAACCAACTCTGTCAAGGTCATCAACTCCATTAAAACTGTGAAATCTGTAGCTTCCATTATTCCTCCTTTGTCTCTTCGTGTTCTATTGTGAAGAATTTCGAACTAATCCAGTCCAAAATTCCATACACTGTATCATTACGGTAGTTACTTGCGAGTGTTGCCACTTCGATATTGATAATACCATTCTCAAATAAACGTTCATCATCTATCACAAACAAAGTCTGATGCGAATGTATATCAATATACTTACAAAATCTCTCAAAGTTTACCGCATCACACAACTCCATAAACTTCGAGCGCGAAAACCGCACTGCAATCCGTACCGGCCGACCGATCATTGTACCGTCAGTCAAGGCAAACATCAGTTCGGCATGTCTACGGTTCCAGTTGTAAACAAAGTTATTCAGATTAGCAGTGCCTTCAATCATAAGCTTCTGCCCCAGGCTACCGCCAGAACTTCTCTTCTTTCTCGGCGCCACATCCTTACGAAAACTATTCATCACAGCTCCCCCTTTCTAAGGTACCCTTTTGCATCAACATTCAACATCTGAAACAAATAGCATCTTTTATTATAATATATAATTCTGTTTATGTCAATATCGCGTATCTTTGACTTTTTAAAGCATATATGTTATAAATATAGAGTTTTTGCACCTTATGAGGAAAGGAGGATAGAGGTAGAACCTCACTGGCAACCTGTTGGACTAAATCTAGAGGGTCGATCCGTTTACTAAATAGATTTGCATTTCTAGAACACCTATCAAACTTGGAGGGAACATGTTTATTAGCAACGTCAGAACACATCAACCGTTAATTGAGAATTGGGAGTTACTCTTCCCGATGGCATATGGTGAGGGGAACCGCCAGAAGGTGGCCAAAGCCTTTCATGCAATCTGGAGCAACTCCGAAATTGAAGAGTTGATCTTCAACCGAGACACCAAAGATCCGATCCGTGAACAGATTTCCGAGAACACATACCGGATTATTACGAGCGGAGAACTTGAGGTCAGCGGCACTATCTATGGCTACAACGGTCACACCCAAGGTTTTTCCATTTTGATCGACAATATTGCCTCGATTAGTCGCATCAAGGATGTCAATGGCAACTACAATTGGTCCTCTCCGCTACTCATTACTACCAGAAATGGTAAGCAGTACCGCATTTACGCCAAGGAATGCACTGACAAAACAGGACGCGAACTTAGCGATATTACAGTACATGGAGAAGTCGAGACCAGAGCAAGCTATTATCTACATCCCAGCATGAAACACAAAGGATACCTGTAACCCATACTCCAATCTTCAAAGCCTCCGCCCGTCGGGGGCTTTTTCATTGACTTTTTATTCCATTTCATACTGCGGATCGTTGGAGAAACGGCTTTTTTATATTAAAATTAGATCCAATATGACCATTAAATATTTCGAAACTCCAATTACTCAAAATAATCTACCATTAACATACACCATAGCATCGGCAGGAATCCTTGAATTATCAGATGAGGACAAAAACCAAGACTGGACGTCTATATTATATTCAAGTGAACGATGAATGGCATGACTACTACATTCTCTACATAGGACCTCTTGATAATAATAAAATGCCATTTTTACAGGAAATAACTTCAAATAAAGATATAGTTATTCGCATTGATTCTGGCTGTCTTACCGGCATGGTTTTTGGTGACCGCACCTGCGATTGTCATGAGCAATTACAGATTGCCGTAAATACTGCATTAGAAAATGGAGTTGGCTTTATAATTCACATACCAAGTCAGGATGGTCGCGGTATGGGCATTGATTTTAAGCTAAAGACCCTTGATGAACAGTATTATAATAATCTAAATACGGTTGAAAGCGCAAAAACCGTGTCAGGGCTAAACAATATTGATCGCCGCACATACCATGGGGCCGTTGGTTGTCTAAAGGCTCTAGGCGTTGAGACTTCTATGTCACTAAATATTGCAACCAACAATCCCGATAAGATAAATGCCTTTAAATCAGCCGGTTTCACAAAGCTGAACACCACTAGAGTTTTTGCTACACATATTTCCGATGAAGTCAAAAAACACCTATCTGCGAAACAGGAATTTCTCGGACACCTAAAATAACCAATTCTTACCGCACGCCAAAGCCTCCGCCTGTCGGGGGCTTTTTCATTGACTTTTTATTCCATTTATGGTATAAATAAGACATTGAGTTTCACTCAACCACTCGCAAAACTATAAGTTTTGTGCTCGACATATCGGCAACACAACAAATTCTTTTGCGTGCACATTACCAAGAAAGGAGGTTTCGGTTTCACGAACGTAACTGTTCAATTTCATTTTTCAATAAGAAAGAGGAATAAACATGAGTAAGACACTAGCTTCGCAGTCCATGTCAGTGAAGTATCTCGGCGGATCAAAACAACCGGCCTATCTTCCCAGAATCGAGAGCTGGAATATCATTCCTGCTCCTGGGGAAGATGCAGGTAATTTTGAGGAAACCCTCAAGACCTTTGTCGCTTTCTTTGACGACAGCGATGAAGAGGGAAGCATCGAGATAACTACCCCCTTCTACTTCACCGGCAAGCTTATCATGTCTGATGAGAGGAGAAAGGACGCAAAGCCTATCACGCTGAGCAATATCGTAAGACTTGAAAAGATTTTGCTTGCATATGGCAACGGTCTCGTTCGTATCTACACCAGCACTGATAAAATCTATTATTTTTATTTTGAAGGCTGGTCAACCGAAGCAAGATCAATGATGAGGAGGTTATCAACTAGAAGATCTATTTATTCTAGCTGTATCCCTTCCCAAAAACAGATTGAATTACGCAGACGTGAGACTATTTGTCGACCGACTTTGAATCTCATAAGCAAGAAAAAGATAAATATGGACTAACCATTGCGTAACCACCTTTCAAAAAGTCCCCGGCAGCCAGCCGGGGCTTTTTCGTACCTAGCCTCATAGTTAGTTTTCCTCACCTCTAAAACCCAAAATACGCTCAAAAAATTTCAGCCCGCCCCACCTCTGATTGATTTTTCATACTGTTTATGCCATAATCAAAAAAGAGTATATACTCGAGCGAAAAACGCGCACCTTACAAAACTAGCTTTATACATTCAGATTTTTAAACTTCACAAAGGAGGAGTCAAATGAGACAGTGTAATATGTTGAAAAACTGGGGTTTCTGTTTCCTGAACAAGCATGGTAATCTCAACCGAATGATTATTGCCGACTCATTTGACTTGTTTCAGGGCCAAAAATCCAGCAACCGCCTACGTGTCCCCGGCAAATGTATCCTCAAGGGCGTCATCTATAAAGGCAACGAAGCCTTAGAAGGAAAAGAAATCTACACCAAGGAGATTCGCTATATCGACCGCGTCAACCGAGAACTCGAGCAGAAACTGCAATGTCAGCTTGAGACTGCTTCTCCGCGACATAATCTCTATCGCGCCACCACCATCAGCGGTTCTGAATTTTTCTTCTACTCTGACGATCACGCCGACGAGCTCTATCAGATGATTGAACGTATCTAGCTATTTTTCCCCGACACTCGTCGGGGTTTTCTTTTGACATCATTAGCTTTTATGGTATAATAGACCAGTCTTGTTTTTTAAAAGACAAAATGTACCTTGAGAGGAGATGATAAGTTTTATTTTCAGTGTAACTTGTAGGAGTTTTCAATTAGGGTTTTCAACCACGGAAGCCAAACTTCCACACCCAAGGAGGGGGAATCATGAAAAGTACCACACAGAGAGTCCAGTATTGTCGCAAAAATCGTCTTGAAGGATGGATCCTTCTGTTCTACGCCAAGACCGAGCGTAAACACCCTGGCACCCGTTTGGATGTCATGCGGGAAATTGCTGGCTTCTGGTACGACAAGAAAAAACCACAGAAGATGAGCATCAAGGGGAAATGCCGTCTTTATGGTAGGGCCGTACCTCGATCTA
>CAUTNG010000022.1:0-7894 GCA_963539995.1 uncultured Candidatus Saccharibacteria bacterium | reverse complement strand
GCATTGGCCATTCGTCGAAATAAAAATAGAACATAAATGTTCTATTTGTTCTTTCTCCTCATGGAGCCGTGTGTCGGCTCTGCCCCGACGACCTGCCGCTTACAAGGCGGCTGCTCTACTAACTGAGCTAACACGGCTTACTGTTTTATTCTACCAAAAATAAAAGCGGGATGCAAGGTCTAAAAAGACCTAAAACGTTATTGAATCATGCGTGGGCGCTTGTTAGCGCGATGGGAAGACGAGGTTGTGGTGCTGAGTTTTTTGTCGCGCGAGGTAGTATTGCTGAGACTATTACCTTGATCTTTGACGATAGTAGGTTGCTTAATCATTGCAGATTGACTAGCGGCAACTGCGGGTCTAGTGGCTGGTGTTTTTGTTTTTGCGGCAGCAGAATTAGTGGTTTTACTTAATGAGTTTATGGCAGCTTTCTTCAGCGCTTTGATTGGGGTGTTAGCGCGAGGATAAATGATTTTTGGTTGCGGCCTGGACATGCGGACTGGGGCGGGTTCTTTAATCTTCTTTTCTTTCTTCTTAGCTTTTTCTAGTTCTGCTTTTTTGAGTGCGTCGGCGGCAATTTGCTGCTCAATCCTAGCGGTTGTGATTTCGATATTTTCTTGGTCGCCGGCTTCTTCATAAATTGAGAGAATTTGTCTTAAAGTGGTGGTTGATTTATCGAGGTTATAAGCAGATTCAAGAGCTTCGATGGCGGATTTTTTGTGACCAAGTTTTTCTTCGGCTTTTGCAAGGGCAAGAAAGCGAGCAGGTACTGAGCTATCAAGCTTTAGGGCTTGTTGAAAGGCCATGGTAGCTTTTTCAAAGGCACCAGTTTCAAGATAAATCAGCCCAACGTTATGTAATGACATTGGATTATTGTCGAGCGACTGCGCAATTTCAAAACATTCGATAGCTTCATCATAATTTTGGGCTTTGGCATAGAGGATTCCGAGACGGTTGTAGGCTGCTGCATTAGTTTCATCAAGCTTCAAGATGGTGAGCAGGGCTTTTTCGGCACGCAAAGTTTTACGACTATTCATACTATCCTTGGCGATGGTCCAAAGTTTTTTGATTTCTGCGTCGTATTTTTTTGTATTATCTTTATTCAACAATTTTCTAGAAGCAAGAACTGGCTCGAAGAAAGCGAGGAAAATTGCAAAACCTAGAATTAGTAATGCGCCTAACATATTGATTTATTTTACCATATTTGGGAGGGATTGAAAAATAGTATTTAGATGAGGTTTTTTAGATGAGGTTTGCGACTAGTTGGAGTTTTTTGTTGCCGTTTCTCGCGATATTGTCATAAGCGGTGCTGAGGCCGTTAATTTTTTTAAGGAACTGCTGGTTTTTAGTTTTGAAATATGATTTATAGGCGAGTTCAATGGTGGTCTCAATAACTTTAAGGATATAGGATTTATCGGAGTCAGCTTCACCGTCGGTTTTTTTAGCTTTTTTCTTTGAAAGCTCCTCTGCAAGGGTGAGAAGGGTGGACTTATCTGCGACTAAAAGTTTTTTGGCATAATTCATTATTTCTGGGGAGACGGCTGGTGGGGTGGAAAGTGAGTTGGTCTTTTTAATATAAAAAAGCATGGAACGAGAGCGAATGGTAGGTAGAAGGCGGGAAGGGTGAGTGGTGAGCATGATGATATGGATATGATTCCCCGGTTCTTCGGCGGTTTTGAGGATGGCATTGCTGGCAGAATCGGTGAGTTGTTCTGCGTATTTAATAATAAAATATAGCTCTTTAGTTTGTTTGGTGCCGGTTAGGGCGATCATCCCCCTGACATCATCGATGGAGATGAGAGAACTCGGAGTTTCTGGGGCAATTTTAATTGCCGGGCTCAAGGTTAGCTCGGTCTCGGGATCGATTACAAAAATTGTAGTGGAGAAGGTGTCGATGACGTTTTTTAGATTTGTGAGGTTTTCGAGGAACATATTTTCCTCTTAATCTTCAAAGATATTAAACTCTGGAGGAAGAGGAGCTTCAAAAGTTCGGCGGTCACTTTTAGGAATGGTGATTTCAAGCGCCTTAGCATGGAGGTAGAGACGATCAGTGGAATCTGGCTTGGCAGAGCCATAGACGCGATCACCTACGATAGGGGTGCCGAGATATTTAAGATGGACGCGGAGCTGATGCGTGCGACCGGTGGTTGGCTTCAACTCAATTAGCGAATAAGTTTTACCTTCCTTAAACTCAGTGCCAGTGAACCCTGTTTTTTCAAGGGCTTTACGGATTCTTTGAACGTCTTGATGGGTAAACTTTTGAGTTTTTAAAACTTGGTAATAAGTTTCAGATTCTTTGCCGCCAGCTTCAACGATGAAAGTGGTTGGGTGTTTGAGATTGCGTGCGATCGGGAGATTGATTACTGCATTGTCGAGTTTTGGACGACCTTCAACAATGGCGTAATAGGTTTTATGGGTTTTGCGATCCTGAAATTGTTTCCTAAGGAGAGTTTGAGTTTCTGGATTTTTAGCTAGGATTACAATACCGCTGGTGTCACGATCAAGACGATGTACGAGAAGTCCGTAATCCTCGAGGGTTGGTTCAAGACAATAGTCGCCTTTAGCCATGCTGAGGAGGCCGGCTGGTTTATTGAAGACTACGACATTTTCATCCTCATAGATTGTGTCTGGTTTAACCTTTTTCGCCGCCTCCATTTTTGTCTCTGGATTAGTCAAGGCCTCTGGTAGTTTAAGTTCGATTTTTGAATCTTCACTGAGTGGGGTATTTGGTTTTGTGGCAACTTGGCCATCAACAAGAACATAGCCAAGCTTAATAAAGTTTTGTAGTGTATTGCGATTATATTCAGGATGAAGCTTGACAAGGGTGTGGTCGAGACGAATGCGGGGTTGCTTTTCGGATTTTTCGCTCAAAACGACATCGCCGTTGATGACACGCGAAAGTGAGGGTTTACTAAATTTTTTTCCGGTTCTTAACATTTACTATATTATAATATATTTTCTTAAATTTTCCAGTCGAGACGAATTTTATTCGAGGATAATCTTGGTCATCTTAAACCTACTGCTTTTTGGACTTCGAATAGTTTCGCTTTGGCGACTTGATTTGCATAGTTCTCACCTGCACTTAGAAGCTCGCGTATCGTTTTATCTGGGATGGCGTTGGCTTTTTCCTGGAAATTGGTGAGAAAATCTGAGACTGTGGCGGCAACGTGCTTCTTAAAATCACCATAACGAGTTTCGCCGGCCCAGGTAGCAATAACTTCTTGAAGTGGTTGATTTGAAAGAAGCGATTCGATTTGGAGTAGGTTGGAAATTCCTGGTTGATTGAACATGTCAAATTGAATTTTAGCGAATGAATCAGTGGTGGCGGACATAATTTTCTTCGCGGCTTGAGCTGGAGTATCAGACATCATGATCTTGCTATTTTCGGCTGCGGCGGACTTACTCATTTTCTTGGTTGGATCCTGGAGGTCACGAATTCTTAGGCCAGATGGCGCGTTCTTATCCTTGTTACTGAAGGTGTTGTTAAGAGTTTCCATGAATTTGACTTGTTCGCTGGTTTTTTCTGGAACAACAAAGATTTCACCATATTTGCGATTAAAACGCTCAGCAATGTTGCGAGTTAATTCAATATGTTGGAACTGATCTTCACCGACCGGGATATAGTTTGCACTATAAAGCAAGATGTCGGCAGCCATGAGGATTGGATAATTAAAAATGCCAACATTGGTAGAACTGTCGCCGTCATGGCTTTTTTCTTTGTATTGAGTCATGCGGAGTGCTTCTCCCATGGAAGTGTGACAATCGAGAATCCAGCAGAGTTCGGAGTGGGCTGGGACATACGATTGACGATAAATATGAATATTGGAATTTAGTTCGAGTCCAGCCGCAAGATAATATTTGAGCTCACGAATGGTGTTTTGCTCGAGATTACCTTCAACCTCGCTAATAATTGAGTGGAGGTCTGGAATAAAAATATTAATGTGATGGGTTTTTGAATATTTATTGGCGAGGCGGACCATTGGGAGAAGCGCACCTAGGAAGTTACCGAGGGTGATTTCGGTGTGAGTGCGAATGCCTGTAAGAATTGTTTTCATAGTAAAATTATACTTCAAAAATAGGGGTTATGCAAAGTGAATTAAGATCGACATTCAAAAATTTTATCAATCAACATCCTGGTTATGCAAAGTGAATTAAGATCGACCCGGCTGTCGAAATTTAAAAAGGCCCCAAATGGGACCTTGAAGGCGGAGTGAAAAGTGATTATTTGTGGTATTTCTCATTGGTTTTGAAGATAAAGAAATCTTCATCGTAGTCGAGTTCGTAATGATGTTCGTACTGATCAATGTGTTCCTTGATTGCATCTGCAGGTGCTTCGTCTCCTTGGAAGGAAACCTCGAAGTTGTAGTTGCTGTTCGGCTTGCTAATGACTTTGCAATAAGCGCCGAGACTTTCGAGACGGTATTTAAAGCCGCCAACACATTCTGCAGGCACATAAACACTTGCAATAAGATTTACTGCCATGGCTTTTCCTCCTTTGAATGTACTCCCGCCTTCTTGGAGTATAGCACAAAAAAGACTTCTCGATCGAAGTCTTTTGTTTTTTCTATAGGATGGTGGAGTATAAGGGATTCAAACCCTTGACCTCAGCAATGCGAATGCTGCGCTCTATCAGCTGAGCTAATACCCCAACATCTTAAGTATACTATATATTTTAATTTTATATATTTTAATTTTCGCGGATGGCTTTAATGATTTTTCCGAGAGTTGGCCTGGTGCCGTACATTAATACACCGACGCGGTAGATCTTGGCAGCAATGTAGCCGATAAGGATGGTGGCGAGAATGAGGAAGGCGACCGAGAGTAGGATTTCAAGGCCTGGAACTTCACTCATCGCAATGCGGGTGAACATGGCCATTGGAGAGGTGAGCGGGAAGAGGGAGAGTCCTTTCATGAGCTCGGAATTAACGTCGCCACTTGTCATGGCATTGGTGGAGACTACGAACCCAGCAACAAAGATGATTTGGATTAGCATGACGACTGATGAAAGATCTTCGATTTTAGAGACGGTGGAAGCCATGGCGCCAAAGAGGAATGAATAGATGAGAAATCCTAGGAGGAAGAAGATAAGTAGGTAGCCGACGAGTGAGGCTGGAAAATTGAAGAGGGTGTTGACGACGGCGTTGGTCTCGAAATAGGACTTATTAATATTGTAGGAAATGAAGGCGGATCCGAAAATGGCGGTAATTTGGAAGATGCCGGCGACACTGGAGGCTAAGATCTTTCCAAACATCAGGGCAACTGGACTAGCACTGGTGATTAGTACCTCCATAGCACGAGAAGTTTTTTCGGTTACAACACTCATGGCAACTTTCTGGCCAAACATCATAATCACCATGTAGAGAACAAAGACCATGACATAGGCGTACCAGAAATTTTTTGTGCCATCTTCACTGATGCTTTCGATAGTATGAGTAATGTTTGGGTTTTGAACTTCGGCGATCTGGGTGTCGTTTAGGCCATGTTTTTTAAGATAAGCGTGTGAATAGAGTGTTTTGAGGAGATTATCCATTGTGTTCAGGTTTGGATCTTGTAAAGCCGAGACATTGGCTAGGTAGGTGTAAGATTTTAGGTCGGATGATAGGACGAAGGCGAACTCGACAGACTGCTCCTTGATCTGTTTTTTGATTTCATCAACGGAATCGTTTGTAATTTTGACATTTTGCTGTGGAAAACTTGCGGCGATGGCCGGGAGGAGTTTTTCTAAGTTAGCATTATCAGATTTGACTAACACCTCAGATTTTTTCTCTTCGCTTGATTCGGCATTTTTTGATTTGTTGATGATCTCGCCAATGCGTGGGGCAAACAGAAAACCGGAGACCGCAAGTATCAGGATAAGAGTCGTGATGACAAATATCTTATTCTTAAAATATTGAGATAGCTCGTGCTTAAAAATTGTAAAAAATTGTTTCATACTAGGCTCTTTCTTCCTCTTTTAGTTTTTCAATTTCGGCAATTTCCTTTTCGTCACCGGCATATTCAACAAAGATGTCGTTTAAAGTTGGTTCTAACACGCCGATGCTATCAATATCGTATTCTTTGACTAACTTTTGCATGACTTTTTGTTTTTGATCAGCAGATTCCATCTTGAAGACTAGGTTTGTACTATCCTCAAGTTCAGTCTGATCTTTGTAGTCGGTTTTGATCTTTTTGGCGTCTTTGGATTCGACTTTAAGCTTGTCGCGCTGATAACTTTGTTTGATTTGTTTAATATTGCCCGTAATCATGATTTCACCATTTTTCATAATTAGGATATCATCACAGAACTCTTCGATGTAATTCATTTGATGGCTGGAGAAAATCACAATTTTATTCTGTTTGATTTGTTCTTTTACAACACTTTCAAGTAATTTGGCGTTGACTGGATCAAGGCCGGTGAATGGTTCGTCAAAAACCACAATATCTGGATTGTGGGCAATGCTTGAGATGAGCTGAATTTTTTGCTGATTCCCTTTTGAAAGAGTGTCGAGTTGTTTGGTCTTATATTCTGTCATATTGAGGAAGTCGAGCCAGTAATTAACGGATTCTTCCGCAGCTTTTTTCTCCATTCCTTTTAGGGTAGCGAGATAAACTAGTTGATTAAAAATCTTTTCCTTTGGATAGAGACCACGCTCTTCAGGGAGATAACCGAAACTCACGGTTTTATAATCCAGAGGCTCACCATCTAATAATACTTCGCCACCATTGGCCTTAAAAACATTCATGAGGATGCGAATTGTAGTGGTTTTTCCGGCACCGTTGCGACCAAGTAGGCCGAAGGCGCGACCACTTTTGGCGGTGAAACTAATGTCGTTTAGGGCAATTTTCTTGCCGAAAAGTTTTTTGATATTTTTAAACTCTAATTTCATATAACTCCTTAGTTTAGGCCGGGAACTTTAAATTGTTTTGATAGTGCGATGACTTCTTGATGAATTTTATCTAGTTCAGATTTAAATTCTGGTTCTTCTAGGGCCTCTTCAGTCTTGGTCTTTTGACAGATTTCCATCACTTGCTTCATCCAATCGGCAATCTGTTTCATTTCAGCTTCTTTCATGCCACGAGTGGTAACGGCTGGAGTACCAAGGCGTACGCCGGAAGGACGGAAGGCGCCACCTTTGTCGCCAGGGACGGCATTGGCATTTAAAGTGAGTCCGACCATGTCGAGGGCGCGTTCGAAGAATTTGCCATCGATGCCGAAACTATCTTTGACATTGGCAAGGATGAGATGGTTTTCTGTGCCGCCACCTTGAAGAATGAAGCCGTTATCTTTCATCGCTTTGGCGAGGGCTTTGGCATTGCTGACAATTTGATTGGCGTAATCTTTAAATTCTGGTTGAAGAGCCTCCAGGAAGGCTACAGCTTTGGCGGCAATTACATGTTCGAGCGGACCACCTTGGGTGCCTGGAAAGACGGCGCGATCGATTAAAATTGGAATGTTTTCTAGGGTGTGTTCAGGTTTTTTGAGTGGAGAAGCAACATTGCCATTTGAGAGGATGAGTCCTCCACGAGGGCCGCGAAGGGTTTTGTGGGTGGTGGTAGTCATGACGTGGAAGCCAAAATCAAGTGGATTTGGGTGAGCGCCACCAGCGATGAGACCTGCAACGTGAGCCATGTCGGCCATGAGAAGCGCGCCGATTTTTTGACCGATTTTGGCGATACGTGCGAAATCTGGGATTTTCATGAAGGCGGAATAGCCAACGAGGATAATCTTTGGTTTTTCAATCTCAGCTAGGCGTTCAATTTCGTCATAATCAAGATCACCAGATTCGGTAGTGCCGTAAGAAATGAAATTATAGATTTTAGCGGAACGCGTGACTGGGGAGCCGTGGGTGAGATGACCACCATGCCCGAGGTTCATGGCGAGAATTTTATCACCAGGCTGGCACCAGGCAAAATAAAC
>CAUTNG010000021.1:0-8080 GCA_963539995.1 uncultured Candidatus Saccharibacteria bacterium | reverse complement strand
CTAAATTAAGCGCGATTTTCAATTGCGCGGGCTTTATATTCGCGGTTCTTGAAGAAAAGATAGCTGGCGGCGCCAATTAGGATGGCAGTTGGAAAGAGTTCTTCTGGTCCAGTATTTGGCATATTTGATTTCTGTGAGGTAACGGCGCCTGAGTTCTTGGCAGCAGAATTATTATACTGGGCAGCCGGAGAATTCACCGTTCCGGTATTTGCAGTATCGGTGGTCTTGCTGCTAGTGTTATTTGCAGAATTTGAGCCATTAGTAGCATTTGAGCTGCTGTTTGAACCGGTGTTTGCGCTATTTTTAGCCTCATTTGAGGAAGTTTTATTCTCGTCCTTTGAAGAAGACTGTTCGCTGGTTTTTGTTTCGGACTGCTTTTTCTCAACACTCTTAATAGCTGAGGTAATGAGCCATGCGCCAATAATAAAAACAAGTATAGCAGCAATGATGCTGATGATGATAATTTTGATGCGCTGTGGGCGGTTGGCGTCCTGATTAGTCATGATTTTTCTCCACTTTATCCCCGACACCACCTCGAGATTTTAAACAATTAACTTAATATATTATACGATATTTCAGGCTGAATGTAAAGTACATCTAGCAGCCTTTTGGAGCAAAAATCGTAATACGTGAACCGGCATAGGCCTTCGTGGAGAGTAATTCAGCATCAATAACGTGTGGGTCAAAATCTGATGGATGGGACAAAACAAAATATTCACTGGCAGTATTAGCAAGACGATCAAGCACCGACAGAGGTAGGTCATGAAAATATTCGTATGGTGGGTCGGCGATTACGACGTCGAAAGGACTATCGAAAGCGATTTTCTCGACTTTGGTATTATAAATACGGATATTATCCATCACGCCGAGTACGATGGCGTTTTGTTTAAGGATTTCTGCGGCACGCTTATCCGCTTCAATAAAAGTTACGTGGTTGGCACCACGAGAGAGGGCCTCGAACCCCAATGCGCCGGTGCCAGCAAATACATCAAGGATGATCTTTCCTTCGATTTTGTCACCCAAAGAGTTAAAGAGGGCCAGTTTTTCGCGCGAGCCCATTGGATGAGTGACGCCATTTTGTGGAGCTTTTAATTCTCGTCCCCGAAAAATCCCAGAGGTGATTTTAACATTAGTGAATTTACCGTGGTGAAAAATTTCGCGTGCACTCTTCATATGATTCCTTTTATACTTATTTTAGCATAGTTCTGGGATTGAGGCAGCCCAACAGAGAGCGATTGCCTTAGAAATTTCTGGAAGGAGAATATTTTTGGTTTCAAGTGCCAGTTCAGTGGTCCAACCTTGCTCTAAGAAACGGTTATACATATTAAGGGCAGCGATGCGGTCGAGTGATTGATAGAAGGCCTCCTTAATGTCGACATGATGGAGCTCTTTCTTATCAATTTTTGGCGTAACCACGCGTTCTGGAAGTGCGGTCATAGTGATAGCGACGCCATACTCGAAGGCGACATGTTTACTCATATAGCCATTTACTCCCCAATAAAGCCAGTTATTGCGAAGTGTTTCGAGAGAATTCCGACCATGCATAATTCCTTTCACTGGAATGCCAAAAACCTTGATAAACTCTTTTTCGGTCATTAACTCACCCTGTGCTTCGGTGAGTGGAAAATGATGTGCCGGAGTGAGGCCATCGGTGACCGCATGTGCCATCCAGCCAGCCTCAAAGGCGGCACGCACTTTGTTGTCACTTTCAAGGGCTTTTTTAAGATTATACTGATGGTCTAAAATCATTTGGATTAATTTGCCATCATCATTGCCTGGGATAATAAAATGCATCGGCTCATCCACGCCTGGACTTTTGCGTTTTAAACCATCTGGTCCGCCCATACCTTCAAATAACAAAATATCCTTAATATCTGGAAAATAAACGTTGCTATGGAGGGCTTTTTGGAGGATTTTGCGGGCTATTTTATCAAGTTTTTGATGTGTACCGACAATATTCCCCGATTTTTTACTATTAGTTAAAGCAAGGGTTGAATACATATGTTCTTTCTGATCTAGTTTAAAGTTGTCAGCTGTTGGAATTTACTGATAGACTGGCTGAGCTCTTTATATTTTAGCATATTTTGCGGGTTGGCAGCGAATTTTACTGCTTGCGCTCTGGCGTCTTTGATTAATTCTGTATCTGCTAGATTGGCAATTTTCAGGTTTAATTCACCGTGTTGCATGGAGCCATAAACTTCTCCTGGGCCACGCAATTTGAGATCAACTTCAGCAAGATAAAAACCATTATTTGACTTTTCGAGTTCACGTAAACGCGTAGTGGGCGGATTGTCGCCAGTTGTAATAAGGAAGCATTGAGAGGCTTTCTGTCCACGACCAACACGGCCACGCAACTGATGTGCCTGGGCTAGACCAAAGCGGTCGGCATTCATAATAACAATCTGGGTAGCATTAGGGACGTCGACGCCAACCTCAACCACAGTCGTAGAAACTAAGATATCAAGCTGATGATTTTTAAACTCTTCCATCACCTGATCTTTTTCTTGTGCCTTCATTCGGCCATGCAAAATGCCAATTCGATATTTGGGAAAGATTTTCTTAAGGCGCTTAGCTTCTTCCATGACAGTGTGCTGATCTTTTTCAAGTGGGTCATCCTCATCTTGTTCAATCAGACGACAAATCCAGTAAACTTGCTCTTTCGCTTCGAGATGCTTGGTAATTTCTGGATATAGCATCTCGCGCATATTGGTTTCACTAATAATTTTGGTTAGAATCGGCTGACGGCCTTTTGGCATCTGATTAATGATTGAAACATCGAGATCACCAAAGATGGTGAGCTGAAGAGAACGCGGAATCGGCGTAGCGGTCATAGCCAGAAAGTGCGGTGCGGTATATTTTTCACTTAATTGATTGAGAGCAACTTTTTCAAGCAGTTTTTGTCGCTGCGCTACACCAAAACGATGCTGCTCGTCGATAATCACCAGGGCGAGATTGTGAAAAATCGTATCGTCGGTAAGGAGAGCGTGAGTACCAATGATGAGTTCGATTTCACCATTTTGTATTTGGGATTTTAATTGATCTTTTTGCTTAGTAGCTCCGATGAGGAGACCGGTTTTAATGCCAAAAGGAGCAAGAATTTTAGCCAGACCTTCGGCATGCTGGGAAGCTAAGATGGCGGTTGGGGCAAGTAGCGCCACTTGGGCCCCATTCTTAATCGCTTGAAAAATGGCTAGGGCCGAGACAACAGTCTTACCGGAACCAACATCGCCCTGTAAGAGACGATTCATTGGCGTAGTTTTAGTGAGATCCTGCATAATTTCCCAGGCAGCAGTTTTTTGCGCAGGAGTTAATTCAAATGGTAGGGAGGCAAGGAATTTCTTAGTTGAGTCCAGATTGAAGGCTAGAGGTTTAGCGCGGAGCTTTTGATTTTCTTGGCGATTGAGTTGGCTGGCGAGAATTAACTCAAAGATTTCCTCATAGCTGAGATATCTTTTTGCCTTGTCCACATCTTCTTTTTGTTTAGGAAAATGAATATTGAAAAGCGCCTGATTTCTTGAGCCTTTTTTGATATAGGTTGGAGCCGAGTCTAGGGGCAAGAGGTCGGGTACTGAAGCAGAGAATGAGGGCTTGATCTTTTCAAAGAGCTTTTTGAACCAGGCGGAATTGAAACTTCCTTTGGCTGAATAAATTGGCTGGAAGCCATCGACTTTTTGCTCAATTTCATCTGCCGCGGCGACGGTAGGGGCGGTGATTTGATAACGATTGTATTTAAAATCATACTGACCAGTGAAATAATAAGTAGTTTTTTCATCAAAATTCTTGATGCGATATGGCTGATTATACCAAACCACTCGAACCGCCCCGGTTCCATCATAGATTTCCCCTTGCGTGATTACAAAATTACGACGACGAGTGTGGAGGTTTTTTAAATTACGAATTTTCCCGCGGATGATGACGCGGCCGGGCTTAATATCGACGATATTAGTCTGAGATTGGTAGTCTTCATAACTGCGAGGAAAATAATACAGCAAATCTTTGAGAGTGCGAAAGCCACGCTTTTCAAGCGCCTCGGCAGTTTTTGGGCCAACACCCTTAATCACCTCCAATCTTGCAGTAATATCCATTGGATAAATTATAGCATGTGGTAATACTTAGAAGAAACTTAGGTGGAGGCTAGGTGGAGATTAGGTGGTGATTTCGAGAATTAGAGAGATGGGCGCTGATGGGCGTCGCGCCATTCTTTGATTTTGGCATGGTGACCTGATAACAGAATTTCGGGTACTTTCATGCCGCGAAACTCAGCTGGCTTAGTGTATTGAGGGTACTCTATTGTATTTCCTTCGGAAAAGCTTTCAATAATTGCAGAGTTTTCTCCACCTAGAACACCTGGCAAAACCCGTACGATACTATCGATCATAATCAGTGCCGGCAATTCCCCACCGGTCAAGACGAACTGACCGAGACTAATTTGATAGTCTACAATAGATAGAATTCGCTCGTCGTAGCCTTCATAGTGAGGACAGAGGATGATGAAGTGGTTTTCCGCCTGTGTCTCGATTTTTTCAGCAAATTCACGGACAATTTGTTGTGACCAGATGCGACCTGCTGGAGTTGGTAGAATAACTTTAGCGGTCGGATCTTCCTGTTTGACCTTTTCAATTGCAGCAAAAACCGGCTCACAGCGAAGTAGCATGCCATCGCCGCCTCCATAAGGCGTGTCATCGACTGATTTGTGTGGACCAAGACCAAAATCACGAAGGTCGACAAAATTAAACTCCGCAACGCCTTTATCACTAGCCTTCCACATCATGGAAGTTGACAAATAAGGCAGCAGAGCGTCCTTGAAAAGCGTAATAATAGTAAATTTGACTTTTGTCATTTGAAATATTATATCATATATGATTTTATGTGATTTTAGAGAAAGATGCTTGACATCACGCCTTTCATAGGATATATTAAGCATAAGCTGATACGCTTCACGGGGTTCCGCTTATCAAAAATAGTGGAGTGTGGAGATTTCATTAAAAACAAAAAGCGAATTAAAACAAAACAATGTGCCCCAGGGTGGGCGCGCATCAGCGCAAAAATACTCCTTCCGGAGTATTTTTTAGTGTAATTCATTTTACTATACTAGTTTATTTCTAGTTTATTTTTTAAAAATCCGCCTAGTATTGTTCAACAAGAGTAAAGGTTTTGCCGGAGATTTCTATAATGGAATCCTGCGTGGCACCTTGGTTAGTGAGTTCAGCTCGAATCCCGAGCTTCTTTAAAATGTCGCGCAGACGGTTGACCGAAGCATAGTTTCCCATATCCGTGCGACGAGCAAATTTTTCAATCTTCTCACCGGTGACATGAAATACGCCGTCGTCACCACGTGTAACAGTCCAGGTATTTTTTAATTCATGTGAGCTTAGAGAAATAACCGGAACACCTTTTATACCGTCCTTGGTGATTTGATGTTTAGTGTTTGCGTCATCCTCGAGAACTATATCTGCAGTAACATCTTCCTGTTCTTGTTTTTGCTGCTTCTCTTTAGCAATTTTAATATCCTGCCAAAGTGCGCGAAGAAGCTCCTCTACACCCTTTTTAGATACGGCAGAAATACTATAAATATAAGCGTTTGGATTTACCTCACGAATGGCCTGTGACTGCATCTCAATAATTTCATTATCAACACCTTCACATTTTGTAAGCGCCACAATTTCTGGACGATCTTTGAGATCTGAATATTTATCAAGTTCGTTGCGAATAATGCGATAGGCTTCACCGGCATCATTATTGTAAACATCGACAAGATGAAGCAAAACTGCAGTGCGATCAACATGACGTAGGAATGCATGACCGAGACCGCGCCCCTCAGCGGCTCCTTCAATGAGACCAGGAATATCAGCGATTAAGATGTCATGACGATCAATTGTAGCAACCCCGAGATTTGGCGTGAGGGTAGTGAAGGGATAGTCGGCAATCTCTGGTTTGGCGTTGCTCACGATGGAGAGAAAAGTAGACTTACCAGCGTTTGGCAAGCCAACGAGACCAACGTCAGCTAGAAGTTTTAGTTCAAGTTCAGCCTCAAATTCTTCTCCCGGTTCACCGACTTCGGCGACAATTGGGGTTTGACGAACGCTTGATTTGAAGTGAGCGTTACCAAATCCACCGTCGCCACCTTTTGCGATTACCGCCTCCTCTCGGTCGTGAGTGAGATCGGCAATTATTTTGCCGTCGCGCTTAACCACGGTTCCGATTGGAACTTCGACGATGAGGTTTTTACCAGAGCGGCCAGCACTGCGAGTACCGGAGCCATTGCCGCCGTCTTCTGCCGTCAGGATTGGATTGAAGCGAAAGTCGATTAATGTATTAGTATCTTTATCTGCGACAAAAATTATGGAACCGCCTTTGCCGCCATTGCCACCGTCTGGACCACCTTTGTTGATGTAAATTTCACGGCGAAAAGAAACGGCACCATCACCGCCTTTTCCCGCCTTAAGACTAACTCTTGCAGTATCACAAAACATATTAGATATATTTTACCATTTTAGCGTTTATGAATAAAGAGGTAACTAGACCAGACGCTTTGTGGGATAGTTTTTCGACCAACGTGCCCCCATCCGGCAATACCGTTCATGTCAGAAATAGTGATCGTGCCATCGTCATTAACTGAATCCACAATACCGACGTGGCCATACCAACCAACATCAGTCTGGAAGACATCGCCAACCTGTGGGTCGGAACCGCGACTTGAAGGAAAACTATTTACGAGTGCATTATCCCAAGTGTTAGCGTTGCCGAGACCACCTGGAAGCACATAACCACCACCGAGTTCGTAACGACGCTGCCAGGCATACCAGGTACACCAGCCCCATGGCATCTGGTTTGCTGAGGTCCAATAAGTACGATAATAAACAGACTGAGTATAGCTCTGAGACTGAGAGTTGGTGTAACGAGGAGCCACATAATCCGGGCGTTCGGCTTCCGGAAGATTGCCATCCGGCAAGAGAATATACTCACCAGCAACTAGATTTTGATTTAATTCGAGGTTATTTGCTGCAATGATTTCATCTGATTTTGAGCCATATTTGGCTGCCACAGATTCAATCGTGTCGTTATTTTTGATTTTATAAACAAATCCGGCACGAGATGGGAGATAGATTTTATCACCAGCCTTAGGTTCATAAGTATTTTTAAAGTTATTTGACCAACGGACCATTGTGTCGGTTACGCCACAGGCAGCATATTTAGCAGCAATTGAGGCGATGGTCTCTCCCTCTAGCACCGTATAAGAAATGGCACCAACTTTGAGACAGTTCGTGGAAAGTGGAGCAATTGGCTTCTCCATCTTCTCAGAAGAGACCTGACCGGAGTCGCGCAAAGTAGTGAGGGAGTTATAATTAACGTTTACAACTTCCGAGGAGGCTAGGCTCATGTTACTAGCTAGCTCGGATACGACATAGAACTCAGAAAGTTGGTCGGTTGAGACGGCGTAATCCTTCTTGGCAATCGACTGAAGATTGAGGTTATTAGTTGCTTCATCGACGTGCTTATTTTTTGAGCCATAGTTAACGACGCCAAGCACGGCGAGAAAGATGAATAGATATGGCAAAACCTTGAGGTTTCGCTTAATAAATGATCGTTTGTGATTTTTTCTTGCTGTCATAATATGCCGATAATCCACCTAGAGCCCTACACTACAGAGTTTCTG
This sequence comes from uncultured Candidatus Saccharibacteria bacterium, assembly GCA_963539995.1. Lineage (GTDB taxonomy): Bacteria > Patescibacteriota > Saccharimonadia > Saccharimonadales > Saccharimonadaceae > Nanosyncoccus. Next base: position 423 of record CAUTNG010000021.1, on the reverse strand, counting down.
GCAGTAGTCGCGGATCTTCTGTGTGTGCTCAGTATCGGTTACACTATAATACATCTTTCCATCGTCTCCTGTCAAGAAATAGCGCATCGACCTCTTATTCTCATCCGGTTCTGCAACGGCCAAAATTGCGGTAATTCCGGGGCTACAAATTGGGCCAGGAGTAAGTCCAGTGTGCTTTCTCGTATTATAAAGATTATCCGTTTCTAGTACGCGAAGATTATTGTTCGGATCATTGCGATCGCGGTTCGGATTAACTAGGTCGGCAGCATAGGTGGCCGTCACGTCAGATCCAAGCGTCATACCAACCTTGAGGCGGTTTTGAAAAACCATCGAAACACCTGGCATATCCTCAGAATGAGCCTCTTTTTGAATAATCGAGGCCAAAATTAGCCCCTCACGCAACGAAAAGCCACGTTTTTGAAA
>CAUTNG010000020.1:0-9078 GCA_963539995.1 uncultured Candidatus Saccharibacteria bacterium | reverse complement strand
CTGGTCACGCTGCAGAAGTCGCAACGATGACGGTGCTTACCGCGACTTTGTTTGGCGTATATTTGGTGTTCTTGGTGGGAATTATGCTGGACGTAGCTATCGATAAATCTGCCAAGCGCGCTCGTCTGCTTTATCTTCTGTCGGTAATTATCGTGGCAGCTGGAAGCTTTGGCTTTGGTTTCCTGCGCGATTTCTTCGACTTCACCGTGCCAAATTTGTTCATAATGTGGCCAGCAGCTGGCGCAATTGTCATAGCGATGTTAACCCAGCTATTCATTGCTCGCTGGGCTGGTCGACGAATCGTTCGATAAATGTAAATACTAGAGGGTGCGCCTATCTGTACCGCAGAGGAGATAGCGAATATTTTAATTTGGGTATTTTCTAGATGCTATTGATTCTACTAGTACATTTTTATTCGACTACCAGTATTTGAATCGGTAAAATACCTTCCGCTTTCATCAAAATGGAATGTTAGGTCTGTACCTATGGGCATGTCGTATACTGCCAAAACAGCGGGTTCAATATTTGCAAGAGTATTGAAATCTACAATTATGAGATTCTTTGGGTTGTCTATATATTCTTGAGTATCAGTGTCTCCTATTGCTCGCCATCCACAATCGGCTGGATTGGCTCCTTCTTCTCTAAAAAGCCATTTCAGCTTAGATTTTTCTTCATAGATCGACTTAGTTATAATAGCACCCCCAGCGTTTTGTATAAAAGGAGCTTCTTTTTTATCAAATGATTTCATAAAACCTCCGTGACTCTATGTTTATATATTTCTATCCAAAACCACAAGGTGCTCAATGTGCGGCGTTCTCGGGAAGAAATTGTAGCCTTGATGATGCACGATTTCGTATTTTTCCTGAAGTAGGCTGACGTCTCGCGCTTGCGTGACTGGATTACAGCTCAGATAAATAATCCGAGGCGGCTCTGTTTCCAGCAGTCGATTAGTAACATCCGCGTGAAGTCCAGCGCGCGGCGGATCAACGATGACAATTTGCTTGCCAGTTATATATTCCAGAGATTTTTCGCTCGGTGCCAAAATCGCCTTGGCGTTCGGTCGATTCAACTTGGTGATGTTTCTTTGCATTTCCGCGACGGCATGTTCGTTAATCTCCACGAGCGTCACGTCATCGCCTCCAATTGTCAAACCGATTGTCCCAACTCCAGAGTAAAGGTCGAGCGTCGATAATTTTTCATTGCAATTAATCCACGCTTTCATATCGCTCAAGGCCTTTTCGTAAACGGGAATGTTGACTTGGAAAAATCCTTCGCAGGCGTAGTTGAAGGCGACGCCTAAAATCGTGTCGCTCAGTGTCGTGTCGCCGAATTTGTTCAAGCGTTCGGTGATTCTGCTGGCTGGGCTTTTGGGGTCGGAATAGATTATTTCGCCGCCCGCGGCTGATAGTAATTTGGCTTCATCGTCGGAAATCAGGTTTTCTATCTTATCTTTTATGTACAATTGCCAGACGGCGTTTCCCTGTTGATCTGAGCGAATCAGGAGCGTTTTTAATTGGCGTGCGACAATCGGTTTTTCTCGTAAGAGGTCGCGGATTTCAATTGCCAATTTATTTATGCTCGGATGCGCCAAGCTGGTTCCGTCAACGATGACTTTTCCCTTGCCGCCACGCTTGAAAAACGCCAAGTCCAGAGTTTCCTTTTCGTCGTCGTCCGTTTTGTCGCCGAACCAACTGAACTCGACTTTATTGCGATAATTAAATTCTACGCCGTCGGTAAAGACCTTGATTTTTTCAGGCAATGTGATGTTGTGAAGTAAAAAAGCCTCTTCGATTAGCGACGCTTTGTACGATTGCTCGCTGGACATCGGCATTATTTGCCAAGGACTGGTGCTTAAATAGCTATTTTCATCCTTCGGCGTAATTCGCTCTGGACTTTTCTCGATAATTTCCGTCACTATTCCTTCGACGAAGTGTGATTTTTTCTTTGTCACGCGAATCGTTACAAGTTCTTTCGGCAGTCCTCCCCAGACGAACGCTTTACGACCGTCGTCAAGCGTCCCGATGGCTTGCCCGCCGCCAACGATTTTTTCCAATCTTAAAGTCTCAAAAATTTGTTTTCTCATTAGGTTATATTATATCAGGATGTGTGGATTTTTTCTGGCTGGCGTGCTATAATCGTCATTGTCCTGGCAATAGTGGGACGTCGCCAAGTGGTAAGGCACTGGGTTTTGGTCCCAGCATTCGCAGGTTCGAATCCTGCCGTCCCAGCCAAGCTGTATAACAGAGTGAGCGACAAGGTTCCGTGACCTTTAGCTACCATGAATAACTACCTCTGTTGTAAAGCTTGGTCAAACAGGAATTACCGTTCAGTCCGGAATGGCTGGACGGTTTGTTTTGTGATTAGGTTCTGTGACTTTATGCTAATATCTGCTATTTGACATATAATAAGCATTAATGAGTAGGATCAATGATAAGGAGCTATACATGCAATGCCGTGACGCATATCGTGAATGGCTTGCGGGGCAAAAAGCAGACGATCGCCTTGTAAGTGTGAGATCTCCTGGATGGTTTTATGACCCCTACAATATTCCCGCGGAGTTGCTGTTTCGAGCACTACACAAAAAAGTCAACGACAGAATTGCGGTGCGTGCCGAATTTGACAGTAAGCTTCTTAATATGGTCTACAGTAACGCTGAATATGATAGACGGTCGCTAGTGATAAAGCCACAGCACCAACAGAACAAGACCTTTACAATTTACTTTCAGATATATTTTCTATCAAAAAGTACAAAAACAGATTTATTTAAAACGCAACTTACGCTTTCCGGCATTAAGTTTACTTGGTGTAGTGAGCGCGATTTTTGGAGGATAGTAAAGAAGGTCGGTGATATAAGAGAGTATCGATGGCGTCGGAGTAAAGTATTTCCGAAGCTTGATAACGAGTCTAATACCTACACTGTTAAAGCTAAGGTCTCCAACCGCAATATGGAAGCGGCTGTTAATAAAGCTGCCAGAACCTTTCAGGGACTCATGGATTGTATTAATGTTGTACAAGCATTTAATCATCAGGAGCGCAATCTGTTGTATGGTCCGAGCAGCAATAAGACGGCTATAAGCAATGTCGGCATATTTATAGCCGAGAGAGATGATAAGGCTGAAATATTTTGGTCTACGACAAGGAGGTGTGCTCTGCCTTCGAAAAAGCTTAATGCCCTAGATACTGGCAAAAAGGGCCTTCTCAGAGTCTTGCTGAGGGCATTTCAGGATAATAATTCTGCCTCTGCTGATCGGTTGAGGTGTGTTGTTGTGGAATTTGCATCTGCCCTGGACGCGGAAGATGTAAATCTTAGCCTATTGGGGTTTTGGAGGTGTCTAGAAATTACCACAAGGAAAGCGAATGGTCAAACTCGCAGAGAGACTGAGGTATTGGATATATTTAAAAATTATATCCCTGGAGAGAGATACTGGGAGCAGCAGGGATTGCTAATAAGGGAGACTCGTAATATCTATGTTCATCGGGGTGTCTCTGACACAGAGAGTCCCCCTGACTACTACCTGAACTGGTCCAAGCAGTACGCTGAGGCTTCCATTAGAATATTAATCTGGCTTTATAATAACCGTGCAACATGGAGGAGTGACGATGATATAGATATATTTTTTGATCACTATAGCCAATCAAACCGCAAGCTTGAACTTGCTGAAAAGATATTGAGGGGTCGTAGTGTTCCTGTTGCATAGCTATGGCTTATGAGTTTCTGGGACCTCTATTCTTTCGCTTCTTGTCTTTTGTTAAATAAATAGATAAACTGTTTTACTATAGCCTCCTTAAATTCGGGTGATTTTTCATTTCCTACCTTTGCGATAGTATGAATATCATGCACCCTCGTACGCTCAAAAAAGACAAGATCTGATTCCTTTGTATTTATTAGGTTGCCATATTGCGGATCAGACGTGATAATTTGATGTAGGGTATCAATGCTAATAATGGCATCTATACTGGGTATTACGTCTGGCGTTAAGTCTCTATATGTATAGTTACTTTTTCCTATAGTGTGCCAGACTCCTGCAAATTGCAGTACAAAGCTTATCGCGTCATCTGCTGATCGTATCTTCTTTCCCAGATATTGACCAGTTTCCTCTTTACTGGAAAGCTCAGCCCATCTTGCGTACAGTCGTATAGACGAGCCGCCTTGACTAGGCGACGGCAATTTATTATTGTCGGCGAAGCGCCTGATAGATCGCAGAACGGCAGCTTTGTATTGTTGCATCTGGGACCTTTCCAATTTAATTGAATGACTACCCTTGCCTGCGCTGTAGTGGATTACGTGGTCTATGGCGCGCGAGAATGTATCTATTCTAGCCTGGCTAGAGAGATGCTGAATGATAGACATGTACCCTGTGAGTCTTTCCTTCTTGCTTTCACCGGCAAGTATATCGTCAATAGTGAATAAGACTCTCTCTAGCGCGGTTAGCTCTAGAGAAGATGATCTGGCATTAGGTATTTGTTCAGCCAAGTCCAACAAGCATGTACAGAATGCTGTTTTGTTTTTTATGACATTGTGCCTTTTGGAGATAATCCACAGTGCTGAGGCTATGTTTCTCTCGTTGATTACATGCAGGTTTTTGCGAATAGATATTTCATCGACGGAGTTCACCAGGAGGTCCATTACTGCAACGTCGGATATATCCTCAAGCTCGTCAAGAGATGCGAAAAACCTTTCAAAATAGTAGACTGAGGCGAGCCGCTGTCGATATCGCAATTCATCCTTATCTATATTGCCATAGCCCTTGAGTATGTGTGCGACAAAAGGAAACAGCTCTTGCGCTACCTCCAGCCAACGGTCGTTGTCTCCAAAGATATTCTGAATGTCCTTTTTGCGAGATGCATCATCATCGGTGGCGTATTCCGGGGTGGCTTTTTGCACTAACAGGTCGCCATTATTTTTGATAATTTGATATAGATTGTTATCAAATAGGCGAACAATCTCGAGCGCTATAGCATCGACTATATTCACCTCTCCACGACAAAGCGGAAGCCTAAATAGCAACGCGTTATTTAATCGCTTGATATCTCTCGGCGATTGCAGGTATGTGCTTAGTTTGTGGTATCCGAGTATGAGTCGAAGTCGATCCGCCTCATCCTCTCCTAGTGTAATGGAATACTTCCCGCAGATTGACTCAATGCCATTCGCTAGCATTCTAGTCAGTGTTGTCCTATTTGCTTCTGGTAATTCAAGAGGTATTTGTATAATTTTTTCGAGGTATTCTTGGCCACTTGCTCCTTTCGGAATGAATTGTTCAATTGCCGACGCAACATACCCGCTGTCAAAAGGCAGTATATATACTATGCCCGCGTAGTCTGCTATGCGAGCAATGATACGCATCAGGTTCGCAATACTTTCCCCCTCCAGCCTGTCTATATCGTCAATGACAACAATCACTTTCTTGCCAGAATCTTTAATGATGCTTTCAGTTTTTTTCCTAAGCCCATTTTTGAAACTTGAATTGATCATATTGCTAATATATTTCATGCTTCTTGCAATCTTGCCAGTAGAGATAGCTGTCTCCTTGCGACCCCCGGAGTTGAGGTCAACCGCTATAGCGGAGTCAATTGGCAAATCCGACCGACTTAAACTATTGAGGAAACTACTAGTTTTTTCTCGAAATCCACCAAAAGTCTTGCCGGTGATTTTTTCATATATGCTTTTAAGGATCTCATGAAAAATTATGTCGCCGTTACCATCAAGCTCCCAGGCGTTAAGCTTAATAAGAATCGGCTTATTTTTTCTCCTGCTGTTATTGATAATTTCCTCGACTAAGTTTATAGTAGACGTCTTGCCAGATCCCCAGTTTGCATATAAGCCCACAACGAAGCTCCTCTGCCTGTCGAGAGATTCTACTATACTGACTATCTTCTTTGCGAAAGATGCCCTTCCAAGTGAGTCGTGTTTCTTCAAATTGATTGGACTATCGGAGCTGTAGGTATTCATTCTACAGATTATTATACATTACGACATAAGGTCACCTAATGAGTTGTCGATTTCTCAACTTAAACGCCCCATCAATACCCTTCACAAGCTCAGCTTGCTGCCTATAGCTACCTGTCGTCAGCACATAGCGACCACATATTCCGCGAGGGGCTTTGTTTTGTCGTAATTAACGCCATGTGCTCTCAGTGTATACTCAACGATGTTCATATGATGGGAGATGGTCCGCGCTAGCTCATCGCTCACTTTGATATGGTTGCAGTTCTCCTCCAGAAAATCGCCAAGCTGAACGATAAGGTCGCGTTCATTTATTGCTCTTTCTGGGCAGTCAGGCCCTCCCGTAGAGCGAGGTCTTTCATTTCTTTTATCTGGGAGTCTATGCTCATCGCCTGTCGCTCATCGGATTCGCTCGATTTGCACGCGTATAGGCAATATTTTTCAATATAACTATTCTCATTCATGACAACAACACATTACCCAATTTCCCCTGCAAAGCCTAGCGAATAATGACTAATAAAATAACCATTTTTATGGTATGATTACAGAGTCTACACATTACGAACAGTAAGCCGCTATAGCAATGGTGGAATTACCCATATAAATGGGCGACCATTGTTAAACGATTGGGTAATTTACTCTTCGTAGTGTGTAGACAGCCACAATGGCTGTCTTTTTTTGTTAGCACCGATGAAGGCGCCATTACTGAGCGGGCTCGCCTAAAGCTTATGCAACGGAAAGGAATACCTAGTAAAGCGTATGTCGTCAATCATCATATCTCAAAATCAGCAGCATTCCCGGCGGATTGACGAGTCGTCGTTTGGCAAAGAGGATTCACTGCAATCCTATCTCTATGACAATCCTGACATTATACCGATTTACGATATTGATGAAGATGCGCGTCTGTATATCGCAGCTCGTGAATTTAGCACGGAACACGGACCGATTGATGCTCTTGGATTTGACCATGTAGGCAATATCTATATTATTGAGACGAAGCTGTTTCGCAATGCTGATAAGCGCCGCGTTGTAGCGCAAATGCTCGACTACGGTGCGGCGCTATGGCGTCATGCGACAAGTTTTGATGCTTTTTTGCAACAGGTTGATACGCACACGAAAGAGCATTTTGGCCATTCATTCCGCGAGCACTATGAGCAGTTTTTTGGCTTTGATGATGCGAGCGAACAAATGTGTGCCATGCGGGATAATTTGGCCGAGGGTAATTTGAAATTTGTGGTGCTGATTGATCAAATAGATGAGCGTCTGCGTGATGTGATTATGTATGTCAATCAAAACAGTAAGTTTGATATTTATGCCGTTGATTTTAAGTACTATACGCACGATCAGCTTGAAATTGTCATTCCTCGGCTTTACGGAGATGAAGTGAAAAAGACGGTTGCTGCGAGTGGTTCATCTGGTCGCCGCCAGTGGAATGAGGCGGATTTCTTTGCAGTCGTTAATGGTAACCGCGAGCTTGTTTCTCCCGAGCAGCGGTCGGTTGTGTATGCACTCTGGCAATGGGCGAAGCGACATGATGTACAGATTAACTGGGGTACCGGTGCGATATGGGGTAAGTTTAGTCCAGTGTTTAAGAAAATTGGTCATACTCGCTCGTTTTGCTCAATATCAATTGATGGTGCGACCGATATCAACTACTGCTATCTTGACGAGCAGGCTGATCGCGTACTGCTGCGTGATATTCTCAAGCAGCATATTGGCGGCGTTTGCCCTAATGTGACTGATATTGATGCGAGCGAATTGTCGCGCAAAGGCCCAGTGTTGTCTGCCAAGATTATGGTGCAAATTGTTGATAAGGTAATTGCTGCGCTTGATGAATTTATTAAAAGAAAGGAAAAAGATGAAAATCAATAAACTTGCTTTACGGGCATTTTATGAATCACACAGAGATGAGTACTTGCGGCGACGATTTTCTGGTGACAAAGCCTTATGGGATGAATCATACAAATGGGATATATTGCCGCGCCTTAATAAAGAGCTGGCGGCGTACGACTCGGTTAATGGTGACTCGATTGCAGAGATCGCGCATATTGTAACGCACCATACAAATATTAGCAATTTTGCTAACTGGCGTGATATTGATGACTTAAAGGACCTCTTATCGCGAAGAAATGCTCATTCGGTCCTGAGTGAATTATGGATTGCAAAACCTGAAACGGCTGCGGAATGCATTCAGACGGCTAGTCAACTTGCACAATTGTTTATGTCAGACAGAAGCTTTGCTCCGTCTACCTGGGCATACCTGCTGGCAGCACTCGATTGTAGTTCGTTTGCACTGTATCGTGAAGTGATTATGAAACAAGTTGCTGAGATATGTGGTGTTGATAGCCCTACTGCTGCATCTCAGGGAGAAAAATACACATTACTCAACGACGCCGCATTGTATCTGGGCGAGCTAATGCGAGATGATATCAACGACGTGCCGTATATGCAGGCACTGAATGGGCAGGACTTTTTGTGGGTTACGCTAGAATATTCTGATTCTTAAAAGTCTGTTCCTTCATTTTCTGGAATGCCACGCGCAATGTTGTACTCTCTAATTTCTTGGCGGCGCTTCTCCTTATACTCCTCAAAAGAATACCTCTTAATGACTGAGCCCGAATCGTCATATTCGACGTATTGCACGCCGCCAGCTGCCATTTTATCCATATCTCTTAGTCCCCAATAGGGCCTCATCTTTGTTACTTCCTGTATGCGTTTTATTTCGTCGCCATAGGTTTTAATGAGCTCATCAAAAATTCCTGTTGCAATGAGCTTACCGATGTATGACTCTTCTTTGACAGGTATAGATTATCGTTCTTTTGGGCGATTTTTTTGTTTTTATATTAAATTTCAGAAACGGAATAAAATACTATTAAAAATAAAAAAGCTCCCACTTGCCAGTGAGAGCTAAACTGTCGTGGTGGACAATTTGGATTAGCTAATTTTAACGACTTGTAGCTGTCTGGTCATCAAGCCATTTTTCCAGGAAACAGTTTCGGATTTCTTGTGGTTCAGTAGGCTTTTTCCTAGCGGGCTATCCACGGAAATTCGCCCGTCCAGAGGGTTTGCTTCCAGGCTATGAACCAGCGTATAGCGGAAAATTTTTCCCTGTTGATCCACCAAATCCACGACTG
>CAUTNG010000019.1:0-9170 GCA_963539995.1 uncultured Candidatus Saccharibacteria bacterium | reverse complement strand
ATTTTAAATAAAAAATACTATAATCATCCTATGAGAATTTTGGGAATCGAATCGTCCTGTGACGAAACCGCCATTTCGATCGTCGAAGATGGTCATAAAATTCTGAGTAATGTTATTGTTTCTCAGATCGATATTTTTGCTGCCTATGGCGGCGTCATACCCGAAATTGCCGCTCGCTCACACCTGGAAGCCATCATGCCAGTCCTCCACCAAGCTTTCAAAGAAGCCGGTCTTCAAACTAAAAACCATACAAAATCCAAAACTCTCGACGATTGGTCCAAAATCGACGCGATCGCTGTCACCCATACCCCAGGCCTCCTCGGATCCCTTCTTGTCGGTACCCTCACTGCCCGCACCCTTGCCATCCTTCACCATAAGCCACTCTATGCAGTTCATCACCTCAAATCTCACATTTATGCCAACTGGCTAGACAAACAAACCTCAGAATTAGATTCAAAAACTACCCCGGAATTTCCACTCATTTCCCTCATTATCTCAGGTGGGCATACCCAAATCGTCAAAATGCCAACTCACCAACAATTTGAAATCATCGGCACCACCAAAGACGATGCAGTCGGTGAATGTTTTGATAAAGTCGCCAAAATTCTAGGTCTCCCCTATCCAGGTGGACCATCCATCACTAAGGCCGCGACAAACGGAGACCCGACACGCTACACCTTCCCTCATCCCATGTCTGGTAGTCTAGATTTCTCATTCTCAGGCTTAAAAACCGCTGTACTGAGAGAAGTGCAAAAAGCTGTCAATCAGCCAATTTCCTTCCCCTCATCAAAGTTAGCCGAGCTTCTCAATCCGCAACAAAAAGCTGACTTCGCTGCCTCTTTTGAACAAACTGCCACCGATATCCTAATCGAGAAAATCAAACTCGCCCTAAAACAAAATCCTGAGACTAAAACTCTCATCATTGCCGGCGGCGTCTCTGCCAATCAACGTCTTCGCCATGATTTAACAAAATTCATTGAACAACAAAATTCCAAGCTGAGTACAAAAATTAAACTCTTCTTTCCAGAACCACATTTCTCTGGCGACAATGGTGCCATGGTTGCCTCAGCGGCATATTACGAAATTCTCTCAAAAGTCCCGCCTACCGACCCCTATACTTTAAACATACTTCCGCGTTCCATTATTAAATAGTTAGCCAAATCACACCCCTTTTCCCTGTTCTATTTTTATTTCATTTTTCTAATACAAAAACTTTTTGATGTACAATAAAAATATTATGCAAAATGATTTATATACTGGACTTACAAAATCTGAGATTAAGAAAATTGATCAAACATTTTTTATAATTAATAATTCCTATTTTAAAAACCAGCTAGAAAATCAAACTTTACATAATTCCCTCCCGACCGAGTTTCACCAACAAACCGAAGAAAAACCCATCCGTCGCGACACTGCAAGGTGTATCATGCTAAATTCTAACCATGAAATCTGCCTACTTTATTCCAGAGCAAAAGATTACTTTGCAATTCCAGGCGGCGGTATCGAGCCAGGTGAAACCCTTCTCCAGGCCGTGAATCGTGAAATCCTCGAAGAAACCGGATACACTATAGACAACATCAAGCCGCTCGGTAAAATTTATGAAGAACGCAATTACCGTATCACAAATACTTATTTCTTTTATGCTTCCCCACTCACGAAATCCGAAACCCATTACATGCAAGACGAACTTGAGGAAGACTACCAACTAGTCTGGCTACCCGTAGAACAAGCCATCAAAAAGCTCGAAACGTGTTTCCAAAATCTCAAAAACCACCAATTCCCTTCCTATAAAGGCAGCTTTATTAATGTTCGAAACCTAGAAGCCCTCAAATATTTTCATCAAGAGACCAATTTCTGATCAAAACATAACCCCGCAACAAGGTACCAGAGCTTTTTTACCTCTATCCCTAAAGTAGTGATATAATTATTCTAATGTTAAATCAAGAAGACCAGTCTCCATTACTGCAATCAAAAGACTGGCAAAAACTACAAAATGACCTTGGGGAAACTACTTTTTTTGAAGAAACCTCAAAATTCAAATTCCTCGCCATCAAAAAGAAAATTCCTTTTGGCTACTACCTCTATCTCCCTTATGGCCCATACCTAAACCCAGACGCCACACCAGAAGACGCCAAAGCTTGTTTTAAAAAAATCATTTCTTTAGCCAAGAAGGAGTCCGCCATTTTTATCCGCATCGAACCACAAAAATTCACAAATAATTCCCCGATTCAAATGGATAACTTGTCAGAAAATCAGAAAAAACTTAATGTCGCACAATATTTTAACTTGAATCAAAAATTGCTTAAAAAAACCAAGGACCTAAATCCTGCTGAAACCTGGTGCCTCGACCTCACAAGCTCTGTTCCCGAAATCCTCACAAATTTTTCTCAGGGCACCCGTACTAGACATAACAACTATAAGAAAAAAGGCCTTACGGTTGAGGTTACTAAAAATCCTGAAGATATCAAATATCTAGTCAGTTTGCAGCACAAGCTGGCCAAAGAGCGCCACATCGCCAGCTTTTCCGAACAATATTTAAAGACCGAACTCAGTCAGCCCTTCGCTTCCCTCTATCTCGTCCGTTACCAAACCCCATCAGCCACACTCCCAACTTATGCAAAAAATGCACAAGTTAAAAACACCCCGGAAAAAACGATTCTCGCTTCCTCAACTAGTACAAAACTGGAAAAAACAAATCTCACTTCCTCAACTGGTGCAAAAAATGCACTAGTTGAAACTCCGTCAAAAGACACAAAGTCAACCAAACCAACCCCAAAAGATGGAGAAATTATTGCCGCTTCCCTTTTCTTTGATTATCAAGGCACTAGATTTTATATGCAATCAGCCGCAAACCTAGATTTCAAACACCTCCCCGCGACCGTCGCCCTTCTCTCCCACGCAATTTTTACGGCCAAAGAGGATGGCCTCAAAACCCTAGATTTTTGGGGTATTGCACCAGAAGACGCGGACGCTTCACATCCCTGGTATGGATTCACAGAATTCAAAAAATCTTTCGGCGGTTACGAAAAAATCTATGCAGGCACTTTCGATTATCTAATCGACCCCCAAAAATACCATCTCTATTCCCTCCTCCGAAAAATCAATCGCATAAAGCGTAAAATTATTAAAATAAAAGAATAAAATTAAAGAGACGCGAAACGTCTTTTTTTTCTGGAAAATCTCAAATAAATCAAAAAATTATAACGGTAAATATATATAAATTAATATGGACAAAAAAATAGAGAAATAAAAGATAAAAACATAAATAAATATAGATAAATAGGTAGATAAATTAATTAATAGATAAAATTAAAAAGAAGAAAAAGAAAATCAAAAATAAAGGTCATTTACTCCACCCACAAAAAAATAAGGATCAAAATTCGCTCAAATTAAAGAGTGATCTCTTCCCTTCATCTATTATTTTTTGGGCCTTTACTAGTAATTTTTCCAAACCCTCAGGAGAATTTGCCGAACCAATATGCACGGTCTTCACGACCCTACTATGTTCTTTATAGCAAACCTGTACCCCCGTCGCTCCGGATGCCGTCTTGAATTTTCTAATATAAGCCACACCTAAATTTTAGCATAAAAGCTACATTAATTCCCTGCTCAAATTATTTTAAAGAAAACCTATATCGAAAATCATCCAATCAAGCAGCCCCAATCCAAACCCGTCAACCCAATACAAAAATAAAAATTCAATCCGCCAATCAAAAATCTAAACCAAAAGGCCCAACATTTTTCCACATAATAATTCCCTACACAAATCCACATACCACTATATATCTTATGCTTAACCACCTATTGACTTAGCAACCGACCTCCTGTATTATAAACATAACAATTACTGCAGCTTTAAATTAAGATTCGAAATAATGAGTCAAACTCAGTAGTTGGTCATATCTAGTATCGTACTTTTATGAAATAATTTTATGCTTTTGTCAAGCATAACTTTATTCGTATTTTAATAAACACAAATAATTTCACGTGCTTAACAGGGAAGCGCGCTATTTTTGCGTTTAATTTCACGCATTTTTTTCACATGACCAAATAGAAAATCGAAAAGCATCAGAAAAAAGATAAATAGACATTCTAAAAATACTTTAATTTACGCATCAATAAAAGATAAATGACCCATCTGTCAACCCAACAAAAGAAAAACAAAAAAATAAAAAACATATTTCGCCAACTCAAGTAGGGAAAACAGAGAACTAACGGTTTATTTATAAGCAAAAAAATAGATCCTCTCGGATCTATTTTTCACATCTACAGCCCATTTTGGACCAAGAAACTCTTTTTGCAAACTCTAGTATAAATAGGTTGCGGAACTATCTATAACAGGTAATTAAATCAATTCAAGCTGCGATTTTAGATGTTGAATCTGTTCTTCTTTTTCCGCAATACTATTTCGCGTCTCTCTAACCAGCTGCTGAGGAGCCTTTTCGACATAACGTGGATTCATCATCCTTGCATTGAGTCCATCTAATTCACGACCGATCGCAAGAATTTTCGCTTCAAGCTCATCCCTAAAATCAACTACCACCTTCTCTGGTACATCAAGATAAAGCTCATGATTCACAGTCGCTAGTCTCAACCCCTTAGGCGTACCATTCGTCGAGACAATCGCCGGAACTCTCGACAAAAACTTCACTAGTAGTAAATTATCGTTAACTAAAATATCCTCCCCCACTAATAGCCCGAATTTCTTGCCTTTATTAAATTTCGAAAGCGCAGTTTCCATCCCGCGTATCTCAGAAATCACCTCAATTAATCGCTCAAAATTTTCCGCAGAAATTTCATCGTAGCCCATAATTGACGGCCACATCGCATCAATAATCATCCCGTCAGTCCAGGACAAATTCTGCCAAATTGCCTCAGTTACAAATGGGGCAAATGGGTGTAGCATTGTCAGAATCGACTCTAATGTCACCTTGAGCAGGGAAATATTCTTGAAAATCTTCTGACTCTCAAGGAACCAGTCCGCATATTTATCCCAAATCAACTCATAAATTGTCTCTACCGCCTCGGAAAAACGATACTCCGCCATACACTGTTCAAGAACGCCCCTCGCTCGGTTAATCTCACGACAAATCCAATCCTCCCCCATATTATTAGTCGTATACTGATAAACTTCCGGATTGATCGAATCACTTGCAGTTTGATGCACTGCTCCATTCGCTTCATCACCCAAAACCACCGACACATCAGTCTCCGAAAAACCCTTTTCAGCTTCTTCTGCATCCACAATCCCTTGAACAAAACGTGAAATATTCCACAACTTATTACAAAGGTTTCGCCCAGAAATCACCGAATTTTCTGAAAATGCCTGATTCAAGCCAGCCGAACGACCACGCAAAATTCCAAGCCTAAAGGCATCGGAACCATACTGCAAAATCATCTCCATTGGGTTAATCACATTACCCTTTGACTTTGACATCTTTTTCCCGTGTGCGTCCAAAACTAAACCGTGCAAATATACTTCCTTAAATGGCACTTCGCCAGTCACGTAAAGCCCCACCATAATCATACGTGCCACCCACGCAAATAGAATGTCGGCCCCGGTCTCCATCACATTCAATGGATAAAATTCGCTACCAATCTTTTCCTCCCAGTTCGTACAAACAATTGGCCAGTGCGAAGATGAAAACCAAGTATCAAAAGTATCCTCGTCGCGCACATATTTTACGCCACCAATCTCGATCTCGGACAAATTTGTTCTCGTATCAAAAACCCATTCCTCGCCGGGCTCATTCGGATCAACTTTTTTGAACATCGGAATCGCAATCCCCCAAGGAATCTGCCTAGAAATATTCCAGTCCTTCAGCCCCTCCAAATAATTCACCAGCACCTTTTGTTTATTCTCTGGATAAAATTTTATTTCATTATTATTTAAGTGTTCAATCGCCATTTTAGCGAGCTTCGAGGTATCCACAAACCATTGCTCTTTTAGCATCGGCTCAATCACGGTTCCACATTTATAACAATGCGCCACCGAGTGTCGAATTTTCTTTTCGCCAAGCAAAAGCCCCGCTTCTTTCAAATCCTTTAATACCTTTTTTCGACACTCCAAAACCGATAGCCCCTCATAATCAGCCCCACAAATAGGCAACATCTTTCCATCAAATCCAATCACTGAAATTCGTGGTAAATCATGTCGCATTCCAACTTCAAAATCGTTCACATCATGCGCCGGAGTAATCTTCACCACACCAGTTCCATAAGTCATATCCGCATGCTGATCAGCAATCACCGGAATCTCACGACGTGTAAGTGGCAGGGAAACATGCAAACCGAGAATATCAGCATATCTCTCATCAGCCGGATTCACCGCTACGGCAGTGTCACCAAATAGCGTCTCTGGTCTCGTTGTAGAAACTACAACATAGCCATCACTTTCAACCAGTGGATATTTAATTTCATACAGCGCCCCGTCCTCATCTTTATATTCAACCTCAATATCCGCAAAAGCCGTCTGATGCTTTGTACAATAATTTACTAATTTTTCACCACGATAAATCAGCCCATCCTGCCACATTCTTTCAAAGGTTCGATAAGTCTGACGGATCACATTCTCGTCGAGCGTAAAAGTCAGATCCTTCCAGGAACAAGAAGCCCCAAGTGCACGTAGTTGTAATTCCATCGCCCCGCGTTTCTCTTGCACAAAATCCCACACCCTAGCATAAAGCTCGTCTCTAGAGAACATAAAACGTGTCTTACCTTGTTTTTCAAGTTCACGCTCATACACTACCCAAGTCTCAAATCCTGCATGATCCGCCCCTGGTACGTACCAAGTTCTGCGACCACGCAAACGATAATATCTCGTCAAGGAGTCCTCAGTCGCCACTGTCAAACCGTGTCCAATATGTAAATTACCATTCGCATTTGGTGGTGGCATCACAATCGAATAGCGCTTAGACTCGCGACCACTCCCCCCACCTCGGTCCTCTTTTGCCGGCGCAAATTTCGAAGCTGCCTCCCAGGCCGCATACACCTCTGTTTCAAAATCCGCCGGATTATATGATGGCGCAAATTTCATCTCTCATTCCTTTCATTTACTTCAAAATTTTTCTCACTCATTTCTTCAATTTCTCCTGCATTTCACACATTTCCGCCTCTGTCATCTGTACCTCCTGGCCATATTTATAATTTTCGTCCAGAGAAGTTAGATGCACATGCGCGTGTGGCACATCTGTCCCCACCACTTTCAGAAGCGTTCGCCTCCCTAAAACCTTCTCCATATTCGCAGCCAACATCTTCACAGTCTTCATTACCGCCAGGTAATCTTCCTCATCAAGGTCATAAAGTTTATCAACCTCCACCTTTGGTACCACCAAAGTATGTCCAGGTGTTTCAGGATGAATATCAAGAAAAGCGAACGTTTTCTCGTCCTCATAAATTTTGTAGCATGGAATTTCACCAGCAATAATCTTTGAAAAAATACTCCCCATAACAACTCCCTTATTTTTGGGTGACGCATTTTGCGCCGCCTTTGTTCTATTATAACAGAGATTTCACCCCCTCTACCTCTTTAAATATTTACATTTTATGATATAATAAACACATTATGTCAAATCATCGAGTTGGGTTATTTTTAGCAAATATTTTTTCCATCGCCATCTCCTTTTTGATTTCATACCTCTCTCGATTCGGTTGGGACCCCTCTGATGTCGCCTTCCGCCACCTCAAAGACACCACCGTTTTTCTCTATCTCCTTCTCTCATATTTCATCGTCTTCACCTTCTATCATTATAACCCCATCACCGCTAAACGCGGCATTCTCCGCCACCTCAAATCCGCCGCCCTCACCAATATCTTTATGGCGATCATTTTCTCCACCATCGTCTACATGACTCATATCAGCGACAGCATTCCGCGTCTCTTCTTCGGCACCTTCTTCTCAATCAACTTCACCATTTCTTTTTCCGCCCTCTTCCTTATCCACTTCATTAAACGCGAATATCTCGAGCATCATACCAAAAAGACTGTTATTTTTACCGATAATAGTGATCTTAAACAGGTAGTTTCAAACATCCAAAAACTCGATGCCGAAGATTGCGAAATTATTGGCATCACTCCTCTCACCGGCAAATCAAAAGACATTTTCTTTAAACTTAAAAAACTCAAAGTCGATAACAATCAAAACACTACACAATCGTCCGACGACCAAAATCTCACCTTCGAACTTAAGGAACTCGCCACAAGCGCCCTCGACTACCTCAAGCATCACCAAGTTGACCTCGTCATCTTCAGCGTCAACCATATTGACCGCAAAAAAATCGAGCACCTCATCGAGGCTGTCAGTGAAATGGGTATTGACTCTCTCATCACCATCGATAGTTTTGCCATTGAGACCCTGGAGACCAAACTCGAAGACTTCGGCACTACCAGCGTTATTCGCCTCTCTCCACGCCTTTTTACCGATGGGGAATTACTTATCAAACGCCTCATGGATATCTGTGGCGCCATAGTTGGCTGTCTCATCTGTATACTTTTCGGTATTGTCGTCGCCCCACTAATCTTCCTCGAAGATCCCGGACCAATCATTTTTAAACAAAAACGTGTTGGCCGCAATGGCAAATACTTCTATATCTATAAGTTCCGCTCTATGTACCAAAATGCCGAGGAGCGCCTTAAAGACCTTCAATCTCAAAATGAAATGCAAGGTTTTATGTTCAAGATGAAAAATGATCCTCGCATTACTAAAATTGGTAAAATTCTCCGCAAAACCAGCATCGATGAGCTTCCTCAATTCTTTAATGTCCTAGAGGGAAGCATGTCACTAATTGGTACTCGCCCGCCAACGGTCGATGAATATAACCAGTATTCTGCTCATCATAAACGTCGTATTAGTATCAAACCAGGTATTACCGGCCTCTGGCAAGTCTCCGGCCGTAGCGAAATCACTGATTTCGAAGAAATCGTCCGCCTCGACTGTTTCTACATCGATCATTGGAGTATCGCAGCAGATATTAAAATTCTTCTCAAAACCTTTGGCGCCGTCTTTACTGGTAAGGGAAGCGAGTAATCTCAAACAATCTGAAACGAGGAATATAATTATTCCTCGTTTCTTACAGAAACAAAAATAACCCTCACGGGTCATTTTTTCATACCTTCTGGAAGCGAGAGGATGAGGGGATGTCGCTTCGCTCTATGCGAACCTGGGCTCGAAT
>CAUTNG010000018.1:0-9797 GCA_963539995.1 uncultured Candidatus Saccharibacteria bacterium | reverse complement strand
AAACTCTCCATTAAAGGTCCTAAGACCTTGAATTTTAAATTTGAAAACTCAAATAAAATAAAACTGACGATGAAAGAAATGGATTCGTATGATTATAAAACCACACATATTACCATTTCAAATTGCACAACTGAATTGTTAAATTTCAATTTCCAAAAGCGCACAGTCATCTATATGTATGTCGCAGCTTTTGTATGCTCTAATAATAGTTTACTTAAACAAAACTGTCAATACATTTCTTGGACTTTTTTTACTTTTTTTGAAACTTTTTTCAATTATGCCTGTAAAAACGCCTTTCCCTTCTATAAACACACGATTTTTATCAATGTTGCAATAAAAATTCCAATCCAAAAACCCACAATTACTTCTGCCACCGTATGGCCTTCAACCACACGGAGTTTATTTAACCTGGTTCCTTCATTCTTATTCTTATCATCAACAATCTTATTTAATAACTTTCCGTGCTCACCAACCGAATAACGCACATTCGTTGCATCATATACAATAATTAATGTATTACATGCGGCTAACGCAAAAACTACTGAATTGAAACCACTAATATATCCAATTGTCATAGTCATCGCCATGAAGCTCGCGGTATGGCCAGAGGGCATGCCACCAGATTTTACTGCATAATATATAACATCACGAATTGTAGTCTTACCACGCTTTTTAATAATAAAGAAAATCAACTTTAAAGCTTGTGCTACAAACCAGCCCATAACAAATGCTAAAAAAACATAAAGGCTTTCCATAAATCCATTTTATCACATTATATTTATATATAAAATAACTATAGCCGTCGCGAGGACGGCTATAGCGTCTATTTTAAAAGTTATAGATATTAAGCCAAGGTAGCTATCATATCTATATTCTATAGGATATTATAGACATTTTTTAATGTACGCTTTCTCTCAGTGTCGGCGATATTGTTGAGAGATTTTTCTTTCTTGAGAGAGCTACCGCCGATGTTCTATCTAATCTGAAATAGTTTCATGTTTTTTAGAACGTATTGAGAGAAAGATCTTGTGTAATATAGCACCGACAATCGTGCCTGCGATAAGCCATGTCCACCATTGGCTAAGGATATTAAATTCTTTTTTGACTTCACCGAGCTTAGGAACTTCAGTTACTTCCTGATCAGTTTTTTCTTTATCCTCAGACTGTTCATCTTTTTCAACCTTTTCCTCTGCACTATCAGAAGATTCAATTTCCGTTGAATCAACACTGTTAGCTCCCGTGTTTTCTGTATCATCTTTTGGGTTCTCAGTAATACTCTGAGCTGTGACCACGCCTAGTGACTTTCTTGGTAGATTATTATCTATACTAGGTTTTTCAACATTCTGAGTCTTTGGTTCAACCTCGGTTTTCTCTTTATTTTTCTCATCAGATTTATCTTCTGGCTCATTCTCTGATTCTGTAGTCTTTTTAGTTTCCTCTGACTTACCTACTTCAATAGAGGTTTCATCCTCAGTTTTATTCTTCTCCTCTGGTTTTTCTGGCGTAACCGGCTTCTCTGGAATTACCGGATTCTCAGGAGTCACTGGTTTTTCTGGCGTAACCGGCTTCTCAGGAATCACTGGCTTCTCTGGGACTACTGGTTTTTCTGGAACTACTGGCTTTTCAGGTGTAACCGGCTTTTCTGGCTCTACTGCATTTATGTCAGTATTTGCATACCCATCAACTTCCCTTGGTATCATACCAGTAATGTATTTTTTCTTTGGCGCCGCCACTGCTTTATAAGATACATTACGCATCATTTTTGACTGATCGTATTTGTCCACTACGCAGTTCCTTCCCTCAATCCAATGCAACAAACAGTCTTCTTTGAAATAAACACGCCCATTATAATAAGTATTATCATCAAGCTGCAATACAAATACGACATCGTTTGACCAGTCATAGAATAAATCAAAAGTTGGCCTAACCCAGAAATATCTATCCTTCGATTCGTGGCGGTCTGATAGCCCCTCGTAGTCCGCCTTGCTTGCAAACATCTTTGTGGTCCATTCATCGTCAAAAGTATTAGCTTCATATAAGCCCGAATTATCAATCGCAAATCCATACCACCTAATAGAAGCTACGCCGAGACGTTTTATTTTTCTATTCCCCAGCCAGTTTTTATCTACTGAAAACTCAATCTCACTGTTTGTACGGTCAATCCTATCAAGACTCATTGCTAGCTTACCATTCACAAATGGCATTGGCATATGTACATGACCTTCATAGCTAGGTGGCGCAATCTTCATTGGTGCTATCTCATAATCACCTTCCGGTGCATTTGGGTGTTCTGGATAAACTACCTTTTTACTGCCTTTATCTTCAGTGCTCGTTGTTGTAGTCTTACCAAGTGCAGATATTGGAGATGCGAAACTCAATGCCATCACGGCGCTTGTAGCCATTGTAATTGCGCCAATCCTCATTCTTGCACTAACCCGTTCTGTGGCAACTGTCGTGGCTTCTAATTGAACTTTTCTATTATGTTTACTCATTTGTTTTCCTCATTTAATTTTTCATTTGCCTGCACCATACCACCAAGTCCCAAAAATACGCAACCATAACAATTTTACTTTTTTAATTAACAGAGATAAAAATCTCATTTTTCCCTGCTAGCATAAGCAGGATATTCTGGAGCATAAGCTAGATATCAGCTAAAAAATCTATAAAAATTTACACTCAAAAAACACAAAAAACAGCCACAAAAAAATACTCCGTTTCCGGAGTATTTTTCTTAAGCTTTTATTCTTCCGATTCTTCAATATCGTCTTTTTCTTCAGGAAGCACAATTCCTAAGGAAGCTACCGTATCATCATCGGCAAGACGCATAATCCTCACCCCCTGAGTTGCGCGTCCGAGTACTGGAATATCCTTCACAGCCACACGGATTGCTTGACCAAGGCTAGACATCATGATCACCTCTGATGCTTCTGGATCCAATGTGTGTACTGCCACAATTGGACCAGTCTTTTCCGTCACAGAAGCCACCTTAATTCCTACGCCACCACGCTTATGGGTTGGGAAGTTCGACACTAGAGTTGCCTTTCCATATCCATTGGCAGAGACCGCAATCAAGGTCTGATTTGGATCAGTCACAACGTCCATACCCACAACTTCATCCTTTGGTCTCAATCTGATACCACGGACTCCCATCGCTGAGCGACCCATAGCCCTGACATCTTCCTCGTTAAAGCGAATCGCCTGACCAGCCGAAGTTGAGATAATAATATCGTCCTTACCAGTCGTTGCCTTCACCCACTTCAACTCGTCTCCTGGATCCAATTTAATCGTTATCAAACCGTTTGAACGCACGTTCATGTAGTTCTTTGCGGCCGTCTTCTTAATCGTACCCTTCTTGGTTGCCATAAAGAGATAACCAGTCTCTGGGTCAATTTCGTCATTATGCTTAATGATCTCAGTAATCTTCTCATCTGGATGCATGTTTAAAAGATTTACTGCAGCAGTGCCCTTTGCAGTTAGTGAAGCCTGTGGCACCTCATATGCCTTCATCCTAAAGATACGACCTTGTGAAGTAAAGAAGTATAGAAAATCATGTGAATTTGCAGTAATAATCTGAGAAATCACATCCTCTTCCTTAGTCGTCATTCCACGTTTTCCTTTTCCACCCCTGTTTTGACGACGAAAATCAGTCTGAGAAACTCGCTTAATGTAATTCTCAACAGTCAAAAGCACTACGCTTTCCTCTTCCGGAATCAACTCTTCCTCTGAGAACTTACCGAGTTCATGGTTAAAGATCTTACTACGACGCTTATCGCCATATTTCTCCTTCATCGCAAGAAGTTCATCTTTTACAACCGCAAGCACCTTTGCTTCGTCTGCCAAGATTTCCTCATATTTCGCAATCATCGCCATTAATTCTTGCAACTCGGCTTCAATCTTGTCACGCTCAAGTCCTTGTAGACGACGAAGCTGCATCGCCAAAATTGCTGCAGCCTGAATCTCTGACAGGCCAAACCTTTCCATCAAGCGTTTATCCGCATCATCATACGACTCGCGAATCGTCTTAATTACTTCGTCAATATTATCCAAAGCGATTTTCAAACCTTCGAGAATATGAGCACGCTCTTTTGCTTTTCTGAGGTCATATTCAGTACGTCGGCGAATTACTTTTTGGCGGTGTTTAATAAACTCTGCCAAAATTTCTTTCAGCCCCATAATCCTTGGCTGAATCCCGTTCACAAGCGCCAGCACATTATAATGGAAGGTCGTCTGTAGATCAGTCATCTTATACAGTTGATTTAAGATCTTCTTTGGATAAGCATCTTTTTTAAGTTCCACCACTACTCGAATCTTACCACGAGCAGATTCATCCCTGGCATCCGCAATATGAGTCAATTTTTTATCCAATACAAGTTGTCGAACCTTTTCGATAAAAGACTCTTTACTCATGCCATAAGGTACCTCTGTCACCACGATATTGAAGCGTCCATTTTTACGCTCTTCAATATTTGCTACAGCACGAATTGTTACCGAACCTTTACCGGTTGCATAGGCCTGCTTCATTGGCGCACCGCCATAAACCTCCGCTCCAGTAGGAAAATCTGGACCCTTCACATGCTTCATCAAATCTTCTAGCGTTGCTTCAGGATTATCAATCAAGGCCACAGTTGCATCAACTACTTCCCCCAGGTTGTGTGGTGGAATATTTGTTGCCATACCAACTGCAATACCCATCTGTCCATTCAGAAGAATATTTGGCACCGCTGCAGGAAGGACTACAGGCTCCTTCTCTGTTCCATCGAAGTTATCACGAAAGTCAACAGTCTCCTTCTCAATATCGGAAAGAAGCTCGGCTCCCACCTTATCCATACGAGCTTCGGTGTAACGAGAGGCCGCTGGATCATCCCCATCCATTGAACCAAAGTTACCCTGACCTTCCACCAGCGTATAACGCATCTTCCAAGGTTGTGCCAAGTTTACCATTGCATCATAAATCGATGAGTCACCGTGCGGGTGATATTTACCCATTACTTCACCAACGATACGCGCTGACTTTACTGTTGCATGCGGTGCTTTCCAACCATTTTTATACATCGCATAAAGAATTCGACGATGCACCGGTTTCAAACCATCTCTCACATCTGGAAGAGCACGATCAATAATCACTGACATTGAATAACGTAAGAAGGAATCCTCCATTACATTCTCGACTGTCAATTCCTCAATCCCATCTTCAGCTCGCCTTGCAGTTAGTCCACCAATATGCACATCCTCGTCATCCACATCAGCTTCTGCCTCACTAGCTTCATCTCCGTCAGCTTTCAGTCTTTTTTCCTTCAAATCTGGAATTTTCCCCATCGTCTCGTCTACGCCTTTTTCATCCGCCGCATCCGGTACACCACCGTTCTTGCTGACTTTCTCATTGTCTAGATTCTCTGGATTATTTATATTATCTTTCATCATCATTCCTTTCTAGACTAGAAGTCCAAATCATCAATTTTAACGGTTGAAGCTCTCGACTGAATAAAGTTTTTACGTAGCTCCACTTCCTGGCCCATCAGCTTTGTAAAGATTGCATCTGCCTTTTCTGCATCTTCAATATTTACTCTTACCAAAACACGATTATCTGGATTCATTGTTGTATCCCAAAGCTGTTGAGCGTTCATCTCGCCAAGACCCTTAAAGCGCTGCTGTGCGGTATATCCAGCCTGCTTGAATCTCTCATCCTCAGGATTAATCTTCAACCCCTCTTTCTTTCGCTCCTCAATTTTCGAAGCAATCTTTGCCTCTAGTGCCTCTTCATCATAGATATAGTCAATCTTCCTATTCGATCCAGTACCCTTAATCAGGCCAAATAGCGGTGGCTTTGCAAGATAGACATGTCCACCTTTTACCACCTCTGGCATATAGCGGAAGAAGAAAGTAAGCAGCAATGTCGAAATGTGCGCACCATCGACATCAGCATCGGTCATGAATACGATCTTATAATAGCGTAAACCAGATAGATCAAATTGATCGCCGATTCCTACACCTAAAGCTTTAATTAGGGAGACTAGTTCTGCATTAGCGTACATTTTATCCAATCTGGCACGTTCAGTATTCAAAACTTTACCACGTAGTGGCAAGATTGCCTGAATCTTCGAATTACGGCCTTCCTTCGCAGAACCCGCAGCTGAGTTACCCTCGACGATAAATAATTCACACTCTGTGCGGTCTCTTGATGAACAGTCCGCCAATTTTGAAGGTAAGTTCAGCCCCTCAAATGCACCTTTACGAATAACATTGTCACGTGCCGCTCTTGCCGCCTTTCGCGCACGTGCTGCCAAAGTAGCTTTTCCAACAATCTTCTTGGCAATTGCTGGATTTTCCTCAAGATAATAGCCAAAATATTCAGACATTACCTTATCGACATAGCCGCGCACCTCAGGGTTGCCAAGCTTATTCTTTGTCTGTCCTTCAAATTCTGGATTCGGAATCTTTACCGAAATTACAGCGGTCAAACCTTCCTTGATGTCATCACCAGTCAGGTTATCTTCCTTCTCTTTCAATAAGTTATTTCGCCTTGCATAGTCATTAATCGTACGATTTAATGCCGTCCTAAATCCAACCACGTGCGTACCACCTTCAGGTGTTAACACGTTATTTGCAAATGGCTTCATCGTCTCTGCATAAGTATCGTTGTACTGTACTGCAATTTCGACCTCTGCCTCTTCAATCTGCTTATCAACATAGAAGATATCATCAGAAAGTACTTCCTTGCTTTCATTCAAGCGCTTCACATAACTCTTGATTCCACCCTCAAAATAGAATGACTCCTTTTCACCAGTCCTCTCATCAAAAACTGAAATCAAAATACCTTTCGTAAGATAAGCCTGATGTCTCGCATAGTGTGAAACCCAATCATAATCAAAAGTCGTTGTTTCTTTAAAAATTGTTGGATCAGGATAAAAAGTAATACAAGTACCCTGTTTATCTGTCTTCTTTGAAGCGTCGAGCGCCATGGTTGGCTTACCAGTTTCAAACTCAATGTGATGGACCTTCTTATCACGATAAACTTCAGCAATCATTTTTGTCGACAGCGCGTTCACTACGGAAGAACCCACACCGTGAAGGCCTGAAGAAACTTTATATCCACCACCACCGAATTTACCACCGGCATGTAACACAGTTAGAACGGTTTCAAGTGTAGATTTATGGGTTTTTGGATGAATATCCACAGGGATACCACGACCATTATCCTCGACTTTCACACCACCATCTTGCTGCAAAGTAATTATTACCTTTGTCGCATATCCCGCAATTGCCTCATCAATAGAGTTATCGGCAATCTCTTTTACCAGATGATGAAGCCCATCATACCCAGTTGAACCAATATACATACCAGGACGCACACGAACTGGCTCTAGCCCCTCTAGAACTTGAATTTCAGAACTGTCGTACTCTTCAACTTTTTGTTTTTCAGCCATCAAACAAATACCTCATTAAGTTTTTATCGCTGATACCTAAGACTCACTTACTAAACCGTTCACCTCACTCGATATCTGTTTCTAGTTTACTCCGAGCGCTTATGGCTGTCAAGATAAACCGCCCTTCAGACGCATTCTCAGCCGTTTTAAGCCCACTTATTGCGTTTATGGCTATATTTATATATTCAGAACAAATTTAAGCCATTTTTAAGCACTATCGTAAACTAATCATATTGCCGGACTGAGCATTGCCGCTGTTCCCATGACGAAGGTTTAATTCCTGATTTAAGCTATTTTGACCCGCATTTTGGTTAGTATTATCCTGAGATACGCCAGGATCCTCATTAGCTTCATCTGACATCCTTGCAGGGTCCTCATTAGCTTCATTTGACATTCTTGCAAGCTCCGCATCGATCTCCTCAAGGGTTAATTCTCGCTCAGGTGTATTAGCACTCCCAGCTCGCTGCTGCTGGATTAAGCGCTCGGCCTCCCTTGAACCTGGAATCGCCTGATCTGCAGGAACTCTAGCCACCCCAAGATCAATCCCTATTCCATTCTCATTCTCAACAAAATCACCGCCAGCTAAACCTTGATCGTCATCTTCCCCTTCATTAACACTTAATCTCTGATCAATCTCTTTATCCACTTCCGCCCCCGGACGACCATATTTCTTTGCAGAGTATTCCCTGAGCGATTCAAACACATTGCGATCTTCTTTTCCGATTGGCGCCAACAACTCCATAGTAAATGGCGAAGACGGCATACCATTCATCAAGACCGTTGTAATAGCATGATGATTTGGCTGTTTATGTAAATCTTCAGCCTTAAAAACAGGCGTAAATACCTTTTCAAGCATTTCTGCATCCGTCACACCAACACGGCCAGCCACAATCGTACCTACGTTACCTAATACACCTTCTCGAATCTTATCAGTCAACTGCGTCATAAACTGGTTTGCCACAATCAAATTCAGGCGGAATTTCCTAGCCTCGGAGAGAATTGACTCAAATGATTCTGTTGAAAAGTTTTGGAACTCATCCACAAATAGACAAAAATCTTTACGGTCCTTCTCAGGTGTATCCACACGCGACATAGCGGCAGTCTGGAATTTCATTACAAAAATCATACCGAGAAGTTTTGAGTTAAGCTCACCGAGTTTACCCTTCGAAAGGTTAACTAATAAAATCTTCTGCTGATCCATAATTTCGCGGATATTAAAGCCCGATTTTACCTGACCAAGTACCCGCTTCATCATTGTATTCTGCTTAAACGGACTCCATTTTGAAGCAAACCACGTAATTACTTCACCTGCATCATTTGACTTCTGTGAAGCTGGGAACTCCTTAGTCCAGTAATCGTACAGGTCTCTATCAGTTACATACTTCAATTTATCCATCACCAAATCCGCGTTAATAAAAGGACTTGGAATATCCAAGAAGGTCGCTCCCTTAGGGTCGCTCATCAGAAGTAGTGCAGCATTCCTAAACATCTGCTCACCGCGCGGACCAAAAATACCAGTATGTCCAGGGTCATAGAGTGAGTAAAGCATATTAATTCCCTCTTGTACGATAAAATCTTTCTCTTCAGGCGTCTTTGCTTCCAACATGTTCATTCCAATTGGGAATTCCATATCTGAAGGATCAAAATAAATCACATCATCAATTCGATCCTCTGGTACCATTGAAAGCAGTTCTTCCGTTACGTCTCCATGAGGATCAATAAAACAAAAACCCTTCCCAGCTAGCATATCCTGGTATGCAATGTTCTTCAAAAATACAGATTTACCCATACCAGAAGCACCAATTACGTACATGTGTCGCCTGCGATCATTAACACTTAGTCTAATCTCTTTTGTTGCGCCACGGTAAACGTTATTTCCGATCAAAACACCATCAGTAATTAACGCAGTTGGGCCATCAACTTGTTTTGTCATTTGCCTTTCAACGCCACTTGATGGAATTGAAGCCTGAGATGGTAAATGAAAAATCGATGCTAACTCTTGAGTATTTAGAACAATTTTTTTATTCGAAATTGGGAAAAACCTAAAAATATAATCTGTTACCAACTGATCAACTTTTTTGTTCAAATCGTATTTAAAACCATTTGAATTTGGCGAATCAAACTGGGAGAATGCTGCAACTACACCGCCAACCAACCCTTCACTACGCGCCTTTGAGCTTGAATGTGCCACAATTCGGATTAAACATTCAAAAGCTGGATATTTTGACTTATTATCAATTGCCTGAATCTCTTCCTGTTTCTTTTGCGTTAATTCTTCTTTTTCTTGTTCATTCTTGTCATATTTGTGTTCATCTGGCACTTCAAATGGAGCTTTGAGTATATCTAAAAATAAATTTAGTACTCGGAGCGGTA
>CAUTNG010000017.1:0-11503 GCA_963539995.1 uncultured Candidatus Saccharibacteria bacterium | reverse complement strand
TTTTGAGTGAAAGAACAAATAGAACATTTATGTTCTATTTTTATTTCGACGAATGGCCAATGCGTATGAAATACACACGGCTCCATGAGTGAAAACTTATGGAAAAATTTATTTTTCCAGAAGCTTGAACGAATGGAGTTGGGTGTACAAAAGTACACACGGCTCTTTTGAGTGAAAGAACAAATAGAACATTTATGTTCTATTTTTATTTCGACGAATGACCTATGCGTACAAGGTACACACGGCACTTTTGAAGAAAAGAATAAAAATCACTTACATCGTTTTCTATGCTAAAATTATATAAACAACTGGAGGTGGTCATGGTTAAATCAAATACCGATAATAAGCAGTCTGAAACGATTTCAGAAATTTCATTAAGGCTCAAGCAAAAATCCGCAAAAAATCGCAAAATCCGAGTGCGACTCACACACCCGT
Source organism: uncultured Candidatus Saccharibacteria bacterium (assembly GCA_963539995.1). Taxonomy (GTDB): domain Bacteria; phylum Patescibacteriota; class Saccharimonadia; order Saccharimonadales; family Saccharimonadaceae; genus Nanosyncoccus. Next base: position 11,068 of record CAUTNG010000017.1, on the reverse strand, counting down.
TCAAACGCCCAACCCATTTTACGGCTCATTTTATGTTTTTCCTTCTGATGCTCGTCTCGCTCGTTTCTAGCTTAGCCTACCTTAGCAGTCGTGGCGAAAATACAGACCTAATCGCAACCACGAAAAGCCTTATCTCAGACCAGAAAACCTACGAGAAAGATTTCACATCCGCAGGATTCGATATTGAAAATCCAAATATCATCCTGAATCCATACAAAAATTCACCACTCACCGCACTTTTTATTTTTGAAACCGAAAACGAAGTTTCTCCAATCGTCACAATAAAAGGTCGAGACAAAAAGACCACCATTTCCCACCAGTTTGACAAGACAAGAAAGCATTTCCTTCCAATTTACGGATTATATCCAGATACCGAAAACATAATTCACATTGCCTATGAGGAGCCAATTGAGAAAAAACTAGATTCAAATCTCTCAGAAGAGGATAGAATAACTCTAAAGAGTCTAGTCAAAACAGTTGATCGTGAATTCAAAATCAAGACTGATCCACTTCCAGCTGGCCTACCCCAAGCAAGCATCAGCAACCTAGACAAAGCTGAACTAAATTCTGATTTTTATTTCTTCAGCCCAGCCACCAAAAATAATAAGATGATCGCTTACGACATCAATGGTGACGTCCGCTGGTGTTTAACCACCCCAGCACTCTGGCAGAACACAAGACTAAATAATGGCCATCTCCTAGTCAGTACGGAGCGCCTTTTCAGCGCGCCATATTATATGACCGGCCTTTATGAAATAGATTTACTTGGTAAAATCTATGCTGAATATTCACTCCCCGGCGGCTATCACCACGATTATTTCGAACTCCAAAACGGTAACCTCATTGTCGCCACCAATAATTTAGGAAATTCTAATGACACCGTCGAGGATTACGTAGTAGAACTTGATCGCAAAACTGGCAATATCGTAAAAACCATCGATTTGAAGAAAATTCTCAAAAGCGATGACGGCAAAAGTGAAAACTGGACAAAGCAAGACTGGTTCCATAATAACTCAGTTTATTATGACCGACACACCAATTCACTCATCCTCTCTGGTCGCCATCAGGACGTTGTCGCCAGCATCGATTATACAACTGAGAAAATTAACTGGCTACTCGGCGACCCAACCAATTGGTCATCCGAATATCAAAAATATTTCTTAAAGCCTGTCGGAGATAACTTTGAATATCAATGGTCTCAACACGCCGCCAAACTTACCCCAGAAGGATACCTCTTTCTCTTTGATAATGGCAATAATAAATCAAAAGACCCAAGTTCCTATGTTCAGGCAGCAAACTCCTATTCTCGCGGTGTACTCTACAAAATAAATGCCGAGCAGAAAACGGTTGAACAAATCTGGCAATTCGGCAAAGAACGCGGCAGCGACTTCTATTCACCATATATTTCCGATGTCGACTATCTTAGCAAAGACCACTACCTCGTCCATTCTGGAGGTATTGTCAAATCAGACGGTAAACCATCCAATCAGCCAGCCGGACTCACCGAAGGGAAGATCACGCTACTTTCTGACACTGTCGAGATTAAAGATGGCAAAATAATTTTTGAGATAAAAACACCAACCAATAACTACCGTGTCGAAAAAATGGATGTCTATACCGGTGTTGATTTTTCCCTCACCGACGCTAAACATCTCGGCACCCTTGGCGTCACCGAAGTCTCTGGCAAAAAACAAGGTGTCATCACCGATACCGATATTGACCAAGAATTCCTAAAATCTCACAAAATCTCGCTAACAAACGAAGAAGATCGCCTTGTCTTCTCTGGGCAATTCAAGCGTGAAGACCAGGTTAAAATCGCTCTCTATCGTAATTTCAATACTAATTTCTATAATCTTAAGATCAGCAAGAATCCTCTCACCGCACTTTGCGTCGATGTTCTCACCGAGGACGAAGATCAAAACGGCATCATGGTCACAAAATACATCAATAAAGACGGACTTCGCGGAAATTATTCTGTCTATATCGAGTATAATGGTAAATTATATAATACAGGTAAGTACTTCAATGCAAACTAATCAGCCAAAAATCAAAGTCGACATCAAAACCCCGAATGCTGCAAAAACCAAAAAGCGCCTGATTTTTGCCGTCACCGGCGCAGTTTTCTGCATCATTTGCGGCATGCTCTATTCGCTCAGTCTTAATTTTAAGCAAGAAAATAATTCAAGTAACAAAAGCACCCACGCACAGACCGCCAAGAACTCCAATCAAAATTCGAAGAACTCCAATCAAAATTCCCAAAATTCAAACGCCAATAACTCAGAAACTGAAGAGTCCGAAAACTCTAGTTTTAAGTTTGCCAAAAATACCGAAGCCGACATTAAACCATCAAAAGATAAACTCAATATCTATATCTTCTGGGGAGACGGATGCCCACATTGCAAACATCTCGCAGAATTCCTCGGCGAGAAACAATCCGAAATTGGTGACAAAATTTCACTCTACACGTTTGAGGTCTGGAAAGACAAAAACAACTCAGCTTTTTTGAAAAGTTTCGGTAAATTCCTTGGCGAGAGTCCAAAAGGTGTTCCATATATAATTATTGGCGACAAAACCCACTCTGGTTTTTCTGAAACTGATGAAGAGACCAAGCAGGAAATCATCAATCTTATCAAAACCGAAGCAAGTAAGACCGATAAGATCGACAAATACCAAGAATACAAAAAGTCCAAATAAATCTTGATAATCCCATCTATCCTTGCTATAATAAACCTGTTCACGATATGCTTGGCGCGAGCCAAATATCGGAATGCGCTAGGCAAAAGTGCGAACAATCACCTAGCAATGCTGGAGTAGTCTAGCGGCAATGACAAGAGACTGTAAATCTCTCGGGTTACACCTTCGTAGGTTCGAGTCCTACCTCCAGCACCATAAGTTCATTAAAATCCCCAGTCAAAACGATGTGGGAATTTTTATATGCCGCCTTAGCTCAGTGGTAGAGCACTTCCATGGTAAGGAAGGGGTCTCGAGTTCAAATCTCGAAGGCGGCTCCATGAAAAGAAATAAAAAAAGAAGAGTTCGAAAGAACTCTATTTTTATTTTTAAGGCTTAAAATTTAGAATTTATTCTATAATTTTAAGCCTTAAAAATTAAAATAAGGAGCGTAGCGACACTTTTTTATTTCGACGAATCAGACGCCTGTGTACGGAGTACACTAGGCGGCTGTTTTCATATTTATCGTAGGGGTTTATTTTTTATTTCAACGAATCAGACGCCTGTATGCGAAGCATACTAGGCGGCTATTATATATGGTGTAATATAGGTATGCATTTATCCAGATCAGAATGAAAAAATCATATCTGCGTATGGCTGGATTATTTTGTAGAAAAAACAACCATCCTAAAGTCGGGCCTGATACATAGATTAATCTTTTTAGAAATGATGATAAAAAATATATTTTAATCGTAGTCGATTATAATAACGATTATGAGTTCGATGTTTTCCGCATCTGTTATATTATGTTTCATAAAAACATTGCATAAAATCAATATCATTCCTAAAACATAATCTGCTTTCGTCCGTAAAAATAAAATCTAAGCCTGTTATAAATTCTTCTTGTTTTTCATCGAACCCTGTATCTTCCCAGGCCAGACTTTCACGAATTTTATCAAGTTTATCCGTTTTATGAATTTCATAACTCTTGATTGTTTTACCTACTACTTCATTAAAAATATCAGAAACTGTTATGTCGTCAGTCCCATAATCCACATCTTTTATTTTAAAATCAAATTTGTAGGGTAAAATTACGACATGCGATGCGGAACAAAACCAAACTCCAATTTTCTTATTTTCAGCAAAGGTTATAATCACATCTAGATCGAGAGTCGCATCAACATAAGATAATTCGTATTCCTTATTTTCCTCATTGTATACTTCATTTTTATTTGAACCGTACACATAACTAGGAGATTCGATCCTTGTTATTGTACAATCATTAAGATTATAAATCTTCAAAATTCCTTCTAATTGTTTTGGGGTATAGGCACTACCTAGAACTTTCATATTTATCAGAATTGTAGCATTCTTATGCATTTATCGATAACAATCTTAGTTACAATTCCTCACAAAATCTATCTATAATACTGGCCTGTTTGGGTTAAACTTATTGAGGAGTATTTTATACTCCTCTTTTTTATGATTTCATTTCAAAAATAGAATAAAATCCAAAAAGATATTTAGAGATTTCATCTTCCGCATCACTTGGGATTTCCAAAGTTTCAATTCTCCTCGGAATGGCCTCTAAATTATCGAATCCCTCTTCGCGATAACACTCAAGCTCCGCCTCGACACCATGATGAGAGTAAGTATTCATTAGTAGATACTTTTGATTAGTAGACTGGTTTTTAATAATCCAGAAAAACTCACCTCTTCCAAATGAGCCTTCTTGTTCTATCGAATATCGACCTTCTGGCATTTGAAATTTTGAGATAACTTCACCTAATCTGCTTTCGCTCATTTGCATAATTATAATGCTCCATTTATTCACAAGTTATATATTATATAGTACATCCATCGTAAAATTACAAGTTACTACCCAAGTTAAAATCTCAAGTGTAACACTTCGTAACAAAAAGAGACATCAATTCTTCAATCTTGTTAAAATCAGGTTTATACTTTATATATTATCATGATTCATAAAATTCTATTACAAGATTATAAATAAAAAACCTTGGCGGGAACGAATCCAGACCAAGGCGCTGTAATTTGATAATACACCACTTGGGTCTAAAAGTCAATACTAAAGATTATTGGCACCCTTATAAGCATTCACTATTTCATCATCTCTGAGGACTTGGGTTGCATCACATTCATCAACTAAGGCTCTAGTCAATCTTTCACTAAAACCAACATAGGTTACATTTTTGCCGGCCCGCTTCGCACACAAAATTTTCCGGCTTCAATGTAGGTGATATCTTGTTTAGATAGACTATTGCGGAAGCGGCGAAGATTGTCAGAAAATTTAATAGATTTATCTAAAATTTCTTGACCAAAATCGGGGCGACGCTTAATTTTTGCTACTCCGAAGAAACGAATTTCAAGTTCTTCATTAGGGAATAGTTTTTCGAATAGCGAGCGGATGTCGATAATGTTTAATTCTTGTTTATCATTAACGAGACCATGCTTAACTAAAATTTCTGACACCTTGTAGAGGAAGTTCTGACCGTCAATATAAACAATTTTTCTCATGACTTTTATTATATCATAGAAAGAATACCACCCACTCGACAAAGCAAAACCGTCAAATGATAGTTCTGCAAGTTCCGAGCAATTTTGATTGGTGTTTGAAACCGTAATTATCGGTGATAAATATCCATGTTTTATTAGCAGTGCTGCGGCAACAATCAATTAGGACAAGATTAAAGGATGCGTTACAATACTATTGCTTTAAAGTCTGCGTATTTATCAGCGACAGCATCTTCGATTTTTTTATTAGTTTTTTCAAGATACTTTTTGACAAGATAATATCCAACTGAATAGCCAGCCCAACGGGGCAACTTATCGTTGCCATTAAAAAAGATTTCATCATAGTTATATTTATTAGAATATAGTTTATCTTGAAGTAAATCTAAGATCTTTTTATTTTCATCATCGGTGCACTCAAGTATAGTTTTAATAAATAAAGATTTCTCGGATTTATCTTTCTCGAACTCGGCTTCGAGTACACAAGCGAGCCCTTCGAAAATTAAGCAGTCAAAGAGGGATTTAATCCATTCATCATTCCTACCCCAGCGAGCCGCATGACAAAGTTCATGAGAGATTAGATTATCTGTAGCCTTCTTATCGTTAATAATAATACGGAAAAAGTCAGCAGTGAAAGTATACCCACCAGCCCCGTTTTCGGGTATAATCATTGGAATTCGATTAGTAACTAAGACATCAATATCCTAATCAATTTTTAGTTTTGGGAAAACATATTCTTCAGCTGTTTTCACAGCAAATTTTATCATCTCTCTTTTATCCGAGAGATTACCATTAGCTTCAGTTAGTAGTATGTTTACCTTATTTATACACATTATTATACCATAAAAATTGTTCTATTTTACAGATAGCATAAAATGTGTTATAATTTATCTAGTATTTGGTTGGTAAACTTCAAACGTACATTACCATTTTGAAAGGTTGGTGATTATGCATGTCGAGAAATCCAGAATTGGATAGATTAAAAGCAGAACAGCAGTCGCTTTTCGAACAGAAGCAAGCTGCATTCCATAGGTTTAAGGGTTTACAGGAACGAACCAATATTGCCCATGATATCATGCAATCAGCCTGGGATGAACGTACTCGTGCTAGGGAGCATATGAACCGTGAATTCGAGGCGAGGCAGTCCGCCTACTCATATCGCGACTCTGTCTGGAATGAATATGGTCGCATTCGTGATTATAATAATTCCAAAATCGAATCACTGAAATACGAAGCTGATGCCGAACATCGTGCTATGCAGGATTGTTTTGAGCAAGCTAGCAATGCGTACCAGTGCGGCGACAAGTCCGAGGCACCTTACTATTCTCAGCAGGGACACGAGCATAAAGATCGTCGTGATGCGTTGAATGCCGAAATATCAGAACTCGCTCGCGAAGTCAAGCAAGCTAAAGCTAATGCCGAGGCTTCGGCTCCGAGAATTAGCTCCTACGCGTTCGACTCAGCAAAGTCCGCTTTCGAATCAGCTAAGGCAAGTCATGAATCTGCGCAGGCGGAATTCAAGATGTTAAAAGGTCAGCGCGATTCTGCCAAGGCGGAGTTCGATCGTCTTCAGGCCCAGTTTAAACAAGCGCAGGCTGCCTTTAATCGTAGACTTAAAGAAGTGAAGTCGGAAAAAGCTGCCAGAAAGCAGCAGTCCGTAGATAAGGTTAATATGGCACTTGTAAAATCAAATGCTCATTACCTTGGAACATTGTTCGGACAGAATGCAAAGATTGTTCCACACGGCGACGGCACTACTCATGTATTCTTTGGCGGTTTGAATGCTGCCGGAGATGGCTTGGGGCACGGTCATGTCGTTATCGATCGCGAAGGAAATGTTACCTATTTGCGAGATGCTTGGCAGGATCATGATGATTACCTGATTGACAACTCCAGAAAACGTGGTACAAACACTCATAAGATTTAAACACAAGCCAACCAAATACGGCCAGCACTAGTTGCTGGCCCTTTCTTTTTTGATATAATAAAACCATGTATTTATCAAATGATGAACGAAAAGAAATAATGTCCATGTATGGTTGCGAGGATTTTACTGAAATCAACCATTACGAAGTTGGACCAGATACGTGGATTTATCTTTTTGAGCACGAAGATAAAAAATACCTTCTAGTTTCCACAGACTATTTCGGCGATTATGAGTTTGATGTTTTCCCACATCTACTTAAATATGATAGTGGAAGACTGATTTTTATTCTTCAGCGTGAGGTCTCGATTAAAGATGAGTATTTAAATAAAAAGGGTAGTAGCACTCTATTATTTGAATATACAGACTAAAAATTAGCTCACTCTCGCTATACATAGAAGACCCGCTCCATCACGAGAAGGGAATAACCGTAAAAAATACTAACAGCTTCAATCCCCTATTATTGCAAACTCTTTAAGTAATCAAGCGCCTTTCTAGCCATTTCAGGATCCTCCGGATCCATCCGGAAGAAGCGATCCGTGACATAATATACCTATTTGTCGAGACAATAATCCAAGAAGACCCCAATATCTCCTCTCGGAGACGCGCACCACCGAATCACACCATCAATGTCTAAATAAATATTCAGCATAAGCTATTTTCTCAGAGTCATTTTAAGTGTGTCATCATCAACATAGAATCCCTGCAACCTTAGACACTTATTTTCGCAAGAAAAAAACATATCACCACTTCCTAATAAGTATTTTGCGGCGTCTTCATTAATTAATTTTTTTGAATCATAAGACATATGAAATATAACTTTAGTCTTGAAAAGCTTATTCAATGTTTTATAGCTTAAATCGTCATGGTCTTTGTGGTTATCATAAATGAAGTAGCGAGGGTTTTGCGACGACATAATAATATAGACATTGAAAGCAGGCCCGTTTTCTGCAATAAACTCTATTTGAGTATGAAAAGTTTTATTACTGATTGCACAGTCAGCGAATTCATCAATTACAACTAAGATCGGCTTATGCTTTACTTGCTCATTGGTCTTTCGATTAGATATTTCATTTATCACCCACGTAAGTGCATCGTCAGTTTTATCTACTGAGCTTGCAAAGGGAAATACCAAATGTTTAAGGTCTTTAAATGAGTCGAGTTCAACTGCTTTTGGATTAATTAACACTAGACCCAGCTCTTCTGGCTTGTAATTTAAAATCAATGAACAAAGAATCTGATTAATAAACATCGATTTGCCAGAACCGGAACTACCGCATATTAGAATATTTGAGGTTTTATCCAGAGACGAGTAAAAAATTTTTCCATCAATATCCATCCCTATGGGTAAAGGAATCCGATCTTTATTATTAGTTTTATTATTTGTAAGATATTGCTTAAAATTCGGATACAAACGTCTTGTATGAGGAACTACTATCGCTAACTTCTTATCCGTGCGGGTGCATCTTATGGCAGAACCACGTTTTAGCTCGTTTGAGAGCATCTCTTCGAAACTCGGCAGAACACCATCATTAAATAAATCGTCAAGAATCGTAAATTCATACTCGGTAAATGTAGGACCAATACTCGCGCCGACAGCTTCAGTATTGACGCCTAATGTTCTAGTAATGGTTAAAATTTGAGCTGCGACATGAGAAACATCTCCTGGGTCAACCATTTGTTCAGATCGCTCACTGTGTTTATAATTATTCACTATAACCATATTATGACATCATCCTTTTTGTTACAATTTCTCTCATCATTAGTTGATCCGAAATCGATTTCGATAATATAAAACATGTGTTTTACTCCTCGTAGCTTCTTTCCAAATCGCCTGCCACGATCTCGTCTAAAGTTTCGCCATTACTATTCATCCACCAAGTCCAGCCATTTGATGACCCACCAACCGCAAAACACGACGCCGCCGAAGGTGATTCAAAGATATTAATATCCTCTTCAAGTACCACCTCGTCATGCCATCCGCACTTCCTAATCTTATCTTCAAACGTAGGCTTAACCCCCTCAAGAGCATAAGGAAAAATTCTCGACCCTGCCATTACAATAAAACGTGGCTTATCATTTATAACCTCGATGCGCATCTTTGCATCAATCAGATGTCCATTATCATTCTCACCCTTGGTGTATTTAATATGAAAAATTGTTTCACAAGCAAGTTTGCCCGCAAGGATCCGACGAAAATCGTCAGTTTTCTTCTTCACGTCAGCTTCAATTTGTCTCTCGCGTTGCATAGGTCCAAACCAAATCTTCGACGCCTTATACGCAAGATTCTCCGCACGACTATTAATTTCAGCCACACCCCAGTTCTCGGCATCCTTAAAATCATCATAAACATCGCGAGTTAGTTTCCAGCTAGATGACTTATATTGCGGCAACTTAACAGAGAATGGATCATTGGAATTTATAATATTATCCGTCATATTGAGCGGCGTCAGATTGCCGATCGTATGCAAATATTCACCATGAATCTCGCTATAATTTTCACCCAGCCGCTTCTTCCAATCCGCGCTGAGGGTTTCCGGCATAATATGTTCGATCGAATCTGGTCTCCAGTTATGATGATCATTTGAAACTGCATTCTCAAGTTTTCGCTGTACGTATTTATTATAGTTCTTATAGAAATTATATTTCTTGAATGCCTCCATAAAATCATCGTCATTTGGCCAGATGTCATACGTACGATAATTAGATAGTTCAAACTTAATCTGATTATGATAATCGTCTTCGGTGGCACGTTTTAAATTATTTAGGAGACTCGTCGAAGTAATTGTATTAAACGCACCACTTGTTAACGCGCCAACAACACGAGCACGAAATGCCCAGGACTCCAAAACAAACAAAGCCTCTAGTAGCTCATCCGAGTTAAACCCAATCACGGCATCATCATCAGCTTTTTCCAACAAGAATAGAAGTAGCGGCGCCATGGAAGCCGTTTTGAGTTCTCTTAAGTCCTCAAGCTGGAGGGAAACTTTTTTATCGAAACTCTTCGCCTTCTCCGGCTCTTGTATCCATCCATAATATTTTGCATAATGCGCAAGGTCTTTGAGTGCGCCAATCGCCTCAATATTATTTTTAGAAAGATATTTTTTAAACTCGGCATATTCCGTATTTTTATTTACGTTATCGCCAATTTTCATGATCAAATATTTATTAATGAAGTCAGAAATATTAGCATCGTCAATACCTTTCTCGATGATCAGCCAATAATCCTTATAATATCTTTCTTGCTCTGAATCATCTATGTCGAGTAGCAGATAGTTTCTAAGCAAATCAGCAGTAGACAGTGGCTTGCCGGTAGCGTTAATACTTTCAAAGATAATTTGTGGCGATTCCGTGCGTTCTTTATTTTCATTTAATTTCAGATCCAAAGCCACGACTTCTAGATTATTAATTGCATTTAGAATATCGTCAGTTTTAACACCAGATTCACGAATAAGACGCTTGAATGTTTTGTAATTTCTACCCGCATTACTATCTGACGACTCATCAAATTCACCATTGATAATCGACTCGTAAATATCTCTATCAGATTCGATCTGTTTAAGCTTCACTCGCTCCTTAGTATCACTATTTCGGTTTAGCAGATAAGTGTTTGTGATTCTAGCTCGCTTAACCTCATCTTCTTCAACATCACGAATCGCAGCAAGTAGCAGCATAGTTGTCGTAACTCTCTGTTGTCCGTCAATGAGGATGAGTTCAGAATATCCTGCCCAGGCATTAGTTTCTTTAGCGTAGAATACGATATTCCCAAAATAATGGCGCTTGCCGGTCTTCATGGAATCAAGTAAATCCTCAAATAATTTGCCGCACTCCTCAGCACTCCAAGAATAATTCCTCTGGTAGACTGGAATCACAAAAGTCTTATCCGCGCTATTTATAAAAGATAGAATTGATGTTGCGTCTGGTTTCATAATATGATTGTATCAC
>CAUTNG010000016.1:0-11531 GCA_963539995.1 uncultured Candidatus Saccharibacteria bacterium | reverse complement strand
TGCCAATAATTTAATAGCCGCCGCGTTGGCTCGACCTTCAATTGCTGGAGCTTTGATATAAACCGTCAATGTGTCGTCGTCATTTTTCACAACTTCCTCACGATGGCGAGAGTTTGGTTTAATGTGTACGGAGATTTTCATAATTATTTTATCAATCCAGCAAACTCGCTCCGCCGCCAGCGTCATACGCCGCGCGTTTTTGACTCCACTCGTTACCATAACGCTTAGCTTGCTCCAATACCATATCAGTTGCCAATGTCTGTTGATCTGGCGGGTAGCCATATTTTGCCAACGTCTTTTTGACGTTAACTTTCAGTTTTGCCTGAACATTCCTGCGCTCTGCCCAGTCAATCGTCGCATCACGACGCACCTGCTCTAACAATACTTTTGCGATATCACGCAGCTGCGCATCACCCAGCACTTCACGAGCACTGCCATTTTCAACCAGCGCATCGTAAAAGATAATCTCATCCTCACTGAGGCCATCAACCGCTCCGTTCTCAACAGTTTGGCGAATTTTCTGTCCGATATTAATTAATTCCTCAATCACCTGCGCTGCTTCAATTGTCCCATTTCTATACCGCGTCAAGGCTTGATTGAGCAAGTCAGAGAACTTGGTATCCTTGGCATAATTTCTCGAAAATCGTAGTTTGATTTCATCAGCCAGCAGTTTTTGCAAAGCCTCCACCGCCAAATTCTTGCGCTCCATGTTACGAATTTCCGCCAAAAACTCATCACTCAAAATCGACAGTTCCGGCTTTTCTAATCCTGCCGCCTCAAACACATCAACCACACCAACTGGCGCAATTGCTTTATCGACAATTTGTTTCAGCGCACTGCGATACTCAGCATCAGTCACCACTGCCGAGCTGGACACTTTCTCCAGCCGAGCTTTCACCGCCTGAAACAGCGCCACTTCTTCGCGAATTTTCAGTGCCTCAGGCCTCGGCATCACCAATGCAAATGCTTTACTCAGTTCCAAAACATGCTGCGTCAACCGCTTCTCACCGTCTTCCAACCCCAAAATATATTCCTCGGCATCCAAGATAATTTGTAGCTGTTGGTCGGTTGGTGCAGTAAAATATCGCTGGTAGTCAAAGTTGCCAAACAAATCGCGTACTACCTCATAGCGCATCTGCATCTGCGCCACCGCCTCAGTGATATCAAGTTGCGGTGCGCCTTGCCTACCACTTTGCGTATAGTCAGAGATAGCATCGCGCAGCGCCCCTGCCACACCCAGATAGTCAACCACCAAACCACCAGTTTTTCCAGGGAACACTCGATTTACCCTGGCAATCGCTTGCATCAAATTATGCCCTTTGAGCGGTTTATCCAGATACATGGTGTGCATGCTTGGCACATCAAATCCCGTCAGCCACATGTCGCACACAATCACCAACTCAAGCGGATCATTTGGATCTTTGATGCGCTTTTCGATTGCCTTTACCCGTTGTTTATTACGAATATGCGGCTGCAAATGGTCAGGGTCGCTAGCACTACCGGTAATAATCACCTTTATCACGCCGCGCGCGTCATCGTCACTGTGCCAATCCGGCCGATACGCCACGATTTTTTCGTACAAATCCGCTGCAATACCGCGACTCATCGTCACAATCATACCTTTGCCACCCAGGACACTTTGCCGGGCCTCAAAGTGCTCAATGATATCCAAAGCGATAGTATTCAGCCGCTCGCTATTACCAACGATGGCTTCCTTTTGCGCATACTCGGCCTTCAACGCATCCTGACGACTCAACTCTTCGCCCTCCAGCAAATCATCAACTTCCTTATCCAGCCACTGCCGCGTCGCCTCGTCCATATTTAAATCAACCAGCCGACTCTCATAATAAATCGGCACCGTTGCACCATCTTTCACCGCCTGCTCGACATCATAAATATCGATATAGTCGCCAAACACTGCTGGCGTTGACTTATCATCCGTTTCAATCGGCGTACCAGTAAAGCCAATGTAGCTCGCGCCCGGCAAGGCATCGCGCATATACTTGGCATAGCCATACACCAGCTGGGCGTCACTAGCTCGGACATGTGCCTTCAAACCATATTGGCTACGATGCGCCTCATCTGCCATCACGATAACATTGCGTCGATCGGTCAAAATTGGCAATTTATCCTCGTCATCCTCAGGCGAGAATTTTTGGATTGTTGTAAAGATAATCCCACCTGCTTCGCGCTGCAACAGCTTCCTGAGTTCACTCCGTGAATCAGCTTGCTTCGGATCTTCCCCCAGGAGCTCGCGACAAGCGCTAAACGTACCGAATAATTGACCATCAAGATCATTGCGATCCGTCACCACCACGATGGTCGGGTTGTGCAAATCGCGTGACTTCATCAGTTTGCCAGTATAGAACACCATGCTCAAGCTCTTACCCGACCCTTGCGTATGCCAAACTACGCCAGCCCGCTGATCGCCGCATTCACTACTGGCTGCCAGCGTCCGATCAAATGCTTTATTCACCACCCAATATTGATGGTAAGCAGCAACTTTCTTGATCAATTTGTCACCATCACTCCGCTCAAATACGATAAAATTCTGCACCATATCCAGCAAGCGTTCAGACGTGCACGCACCACGCAGCAACACTTCTAGCATTGGCACATTGCCAACTTCTTTTTCACCATCAACCGTTTTCCACGGCATCATTCGCTCCAACGGGCTAGTGATCGTACCCATCTCCGCCTCTAGTCCATCACTGGTCACACATAACTCATTGAACCGAAACAAGTCGCTAATCTCGCGCTTATACGTCTGGATTTGCTGATACGCCGCTACCAAATCCGCCTTCGTATCAGCCACATTTTTTAGTTCAATCACCACTAGCGGCAGCCCATTTACGAACAGCACGATATCCGGCCGGCGATTATAGTCACCCTGCAGAACCGTCAGCTGATTGACCGCCGCAAAATCATTGTTTTTTGGCGAGATAAAATCAACCACCCGCACGATATCGTGTTTTACTTCGCCGCTCGATGTGCGATATTGCACCGGCACACCCGCCACCAGCAGTTGATGAAACTCGTGATTATTCTCAATCAAGCTTGGTTTACTAATCTGCGTCAAACGCCGCATCGCTTCATTCAAGGCCGGCTCTGGAATGTGTGGATTGAGCCGCACCAAAGCATTGTATAGCCGCCCAGGCAACACCACCTGCCGTAGCTCACGCTCAGCCATAGCACCATCCGGACCAATATCCGGTCCGTGCAAAATCTGCCAATCGAGATTAGCCAGGATATCAAGCGCGTATTGTTCGATTTGAGATTCGGTCATACCCTCCTTTATTATACGCTACAGTGAAAATATTTTTGCAATATGCTTATATTGTGCCTTAATAATCTGCTTCCATTTAGCCGTTTCGTTTGGCGGACCAATATCATTTTTTGAATAAGCAATCAATATCTGTACGTGACGTAATTCCTCATCTACAAACAGTAGACAACGATTGCCAGATTTTTTAGGAGAAATGCGTGTGCCAGCTACTGCAAAATCAAGTTTCACTAACTTATAATATTCTACCGAATAAATCAAATCTGCGCGGTCGAAATCCAGCATCCTATCTATACGCTTACATACTTCGTCAATATTATCACGCGTCTCTAGCCAGCTATTTTTATACTTTTTGGCAAAAGTTTTAGCATAGTGACGCTCGGCAAACGACATCCATTCATAACTATAGTTTGGCGACATCGGCAGTTCCATACACTTTCTCGGGATTCTCTTGCGTAATTAAACCGTATGGAATCACTTCTCCTTCGCGACAAATACTCCACGGTAATTGTTCGTGCGTAAAGTTGACAATCTCATGCGTCTGCTTACCTTGCCACGATTCACTAATTTTACGAATCATTTGACGCTCTTCTGGTGATAATTTACCGCTAGGTGCAGCACCGCTTTCTGTCATAGACAGCATGAACGCCCTGCCCTTTTCCTCCAGGCACAACACGCCACTTTCTACCAGCTCATCAATCGCCCGAAAATATGTTTCTGGCACAGGTCCTTGGGGTAAACGGCGATAAGACATACCAGACATTGGCACTAAATGGTTATAATACCACGTAAAATCTGCTAAATACACCAGCTTAGCTAATTTTGTCTTGGTGATTTTTCCATCTTTATCAGCTCCAGCCTCAAGCGCATTAAGAATCATTTGTTTATATTTTTCCATTGACGTTTCAGTGTTAAAAACAGGAATACCCACACCACGCAGTTCATCAACACTAGTACGCAATAGCGCCGCCAGCGTTTCTGCCTGCGACAAGGTTACATCTCGCTTTCCAGACTCTATCAAAGCATATGTTGGCCTGGTTAAGCCAATAGCCTGAGCAACTTGATCTTGCGTCAGCCCCCTAGATGTTCGTGCGGATTTGAGATTATCTGCGAGATTATTCATATAATAGCTCCTTGCATTTTCCTTAAGTTATTTCATTGTATCATACTCATATCGCTTATGTCAAGTCTTTTGTAAAATATTTTTACATTTTTATGATTATATATTGACATAAAAATATTAGCCTGTTATACTAGTATTCAGGAAATCATACTAGGTGGGAAGTGTGAAATCTCCAGGAGGGTAACGTCCTGATGATATACGAAAAAATCCGCTTTCGCGGATAAATCGTGCATAATTTTTAGCCCATGCACCTTTTAGTATAGCGTAAACCGACCAAAATACAATATCAACGCTATATGAAAGGAGAGTTTATATGGCAAAAAATAAGCAAATCCACACCGTCCCTCGTCCGGGCGGTTGGGGAAATAAGAGTTCTGGCGCATCAAGGGTAGCAAAAGTCTACTCGACTAAAGCCGAGGCTCAAGCAGCTGGTCGCAAGACTGCCATCAGTCAAAAGGCTGAGCATATTATTCATAATAAAAACGGCAAGATCGGAGCGCGGAATAGCTATGGCAACGACCCGCATCCGCCGAAAGGATAATAATTATAAAATGAGGCGTTCTCGTACGCCTCATTTTATTCACAATCTGTTACTAATCCTCTAAGCACCATTTATCAAAACACGTATCTAGTATATTCAATATATCATGTCGATAGCTTTCTAGCTCGGTTAGTCCAACCTTCTCTGCAGGCAAGCCTTTTTTACTCGGGTGTGATATCGGGTTAAAATTTCTCCTATCATAGAATTTACGCAAAAGCAGTTCTTGGCGAGGACTTAAAAACGTTAATTTATTAGCTATATCAGAGATGGTTGCACCGTCACCAAGCCCGTATTTTAACTTCATGATTTCATGAAAGATGCTCTGCAGCTGATTAAACGCAACATCCCAGCGACCTTGACACATCTCATAATTATACAGCTTAATGGCTTGGATTAGCGGACCGCTGCACATATTGCTGTGCATTATCTTATCTATAACTCTATTATATTCTGCCGTAGTATTGATATAACGTTTAAACTTATGTCCGCGAAATTCATGTTCTATCCTTCTAGAGATAGAGCTATTTTCTAGTTTGGATCGATCACATTCCACCGCTATAGCCAAATATTGCCCATATGAATCACTTTTAACGGTGTCGTTCTTATCAATATTCTTTGCTAAGCTCTTAGGAGCCGAAAAATAGGCGAGCATAGTAAGTATAATATGGACCGCCCTTCTATCGCGAAGATCAATGTAATTATTCTTTCTAAAAATATCGTCTATTACAAGTTTCTTGAAGCGGGCATCCCCATCCTGTACGAATAATTGCGAAATGATATTAATGTCATCCACTGCCACTTCTATATCGATAGACTTTAGAGCCTCGTAGATTTCATCTCTCTTACTCTTTTTTCTCATAAGCTTCTTGAATCTCGGAGAGAATACAAATTTTAGACTCTCCTTTTGGTCGCGCGATAGTATATTCGTCTCAAAACGATTATCGTCCGTAAAACAGAGCTTGCTCAGTGCTTCTTTTAAATCATTAAACCCTGCTTCTTTACCATCCCTAAGAACCACAGCCTTATTATCGCTTTGTGAGACACTTTTACTCGTATCTCGAATAAATTCTGTCTTCTCAGCTTCTGTCGTAATAATAATTCTTCGGGTCTTCGCGGGATTTAGTGTTAGCCCCAATTCATCAAACAGCCAGCTTGAAACTCTTTGCTCAATACTGAGCAGCTCTCTGTTAACTTCTTTATTTCCGATCGTTTCGTCTGTCTTCTTTAGTACTACATATGTATCGTCAACATAGCGAATTGAAGCCTTAAACGCTAAATGCTGTGAGACACATAGCTCGCTAATTTGATTATCAAACGGAATTAAATAAAAATAACCAAAAAAGTCAGACGCAAAGTTCTTTCGCCCCTGAGGAATTCCTATTTTTCCTTGCATCAAGTTATCAATGTAAAATTCCAGCGAGTCATAAGTATCTTCCCTAATGTTATGAAGTCTTAAAGAAGACATGAAAGAAAATTCGTCAAGCAGTGTAAGAAGCTTCCTATGATTAATCCTTTCAAAGTATGCTGATATATCTGTTTTAATTATCACATCCCCAGGCTCAATGATCAACTCCAGCTTTTTTATGAAGTTCGAATATTCTTCTCTGTATTTATTTTTAACAACCCATTCCTTTTTACCGCTACCCCTTTTTATGAACCTTGTTGGAAAATACGGAAAGATACCGCGTTCCTTAAAGTTGAGTGTATCAATCAACGGACTTGTACATTCAACAAATACCAGTCCGAAGGCCGTGTAGAGGATATGTGCAAAAGAGCTCATATATCTGTACTCTCTGACACCAGTCATACTCTTTGGTATTGTAACTATTTCAGACATACAAAGCTCTGGAATTGCATATACCTTTTCGTCTTGTATATACATTTTATAAAACTTCTTTACAGTTCTATCATTCAACCTATTAAAATAGGGTCTTATTAGTCTAAGGTTGGTATCGATAAGAGAACTACCCTGATTGCTCATGTATTCTTGAAGTATGTGAAATGCGTTCAAAAATATATCTTCAGAAATCACGTCATTGAGTTTACTCATAAAATAATCTCTCCAGAAATTAGTTTTAGCAAAAGTGAGTCGCGAATATTCATCAATGTCTCATTTTCTTGCAAATTATTTTCCATTTGTAAAAACAAATGATTTACTCTAGCGTCAAACTCCTTGAGTAATTCTCTATCAGGTATGACTACTGTGATATTACTAAAATGCCCCATATTTAGGTTGGGAGTTGCTGAACCGCTACTGGCTAAGGTTTTTATGTAATCAGACTTGTGTCGCATTAAAAAGTAATTAAAGAATTTGAAACAAGACTCTCTAGGTATTATTGAGTTTATCTGCTGGTTGGTTTGCATGTTTTTCCCAGCTAGCGACACAACGCCAACAGTGGCTATACAACTAACACATGTAGACCACCTAGATATATATTTAGATTTTTGGCTCTCTGCGCCCATTAATGAGAGGTTATCGGATGTTTTTATAACTATGGATGTTTTATGCATGTCGGGAACTTTAAGAAAAGCCACTTCATCTCCAAAGAATTTTTGGTTTTTCTTACTAGGAGTTTTTCCGGTAACGACCTCACCCAAATCAGAGATCACTCCTCTCTTCCAGTTTTTAGCCTCAGGATTGTCAACAAAATAATAGCGAAAGAGAGCTTGACCGAGCTGTTCGAGGGTTTCGTTCATGCGGCGATTGAGCTCGATTTTTTCATCAAGACTGCTGAGAATATCGGCAATTTTCTTTTGAGACTCAAGTGGCGGTAGCTTCACAGGATAATTCATTATCTGAACTTTATCACCGCGTGGCATTTTTGACCCACTCGCAGATGCCGTTGAAAAAGCAAAGAATCTGTCATCGGCCAAAATATAGTACAAATACTTTTCATAAATCTCATCATTTAGTTTTCGAAAAACCAGCACATCATTCGAAGCACCGCCGGACCTATCGGCTAACCAAATCTTTTTGAAGTAAGGACGAATGTTCGATACTAGTACATCCCCAGCTTGGAATGCAGTTACTTTTCCAGAGGGCAACTTGTTAGCAACTGATAATCCGCCCTTGTTTTGTAATAAGTTTTCAGTAGACACATAGTCAGCCAGCTGTACTTGTTTTACTGGTATTTTGTCGCTAACGTAATAACAGATATCGCTTAAAACTTTCTGCATAGTTCCACTCTCATCACAATTTCATTCCACCAGCTATAATAGCAATGAGTAAGTCCAACGATTTATCTCCGATATATCCGAGCGTCTTTATTATAGTGTCTTTATCTTTCTTTTTTATTGATTCATTAAGATCCTTCAATAATTCTTGTGTTTTATCATCTTGTTCGTTGATGATTTGACTAACATATCTACTATCAATATTGATATTACTTCCAGTAATGTTTCCAAAGTTGCTTTGACGAGCATCAATATTTATTGAAAATAATCTTCCGAATTCATCAGGATCTTCAACTAAATCTATACCCCATGCAGTTATAGCAACAGCACTATAGTTCAAATATGGCTTACCCATAAACCTACCTTTAGTAGTTACTAAATTCTTCTGCTCCAAATAGATAATCTCCTGATGGAGAGTCTTCTCGTCAACATTTTTAAGTATACTTTCAAGCTGTCTTGTTTCAATACCAAAATCATCATGTCTATGTTCGTATGTAGTCTCCAAAATTTTGCGTCTTATTTCTTTTGGCTTCACAGTTCTACTCCTCCTATTTCATCAGAAAATTCATCCAACGCTTTTAAATAAGTATACAGGGCTACAGATACGCGAAATTCCAACTCTCCATAAATTTCTCTGGCAGTTTTTTCATTGGCAAATTTATTTTGCGCCCATTCATTTAACGGCATTAAGAAAGCATTGGCATCTAAATTAAAGGTAAAATCCAGCTCTTGAAAAGCATTATGCATTGTTAAAAGCCGCCCAAGCTGCTCTGATTCAATGATACCCTGATATAAAACTATATATTCTAGTGCAACTGAGCGTAACCTCGATAGACTATCTGCAACATGATGCCACTCATCCTTTGTTAGAGTTTGTGCAATATCTTTAGGTTCATGTTGTAATAAAATTCCTTTTAGCGCTTTAGTATACCTTCTTCTTTTATCATTCGTTAGATCTATGGTATACACTTCTGGCTCGCCAGCTGCAATATAGTACCTGAAAGACGTTAGAGCAAGCCTAAGATGATGGTCTCGTAGTTGTTTCATGGCATGATGAGCAGCCTCTGTAGCATATCGCAAACGATACTTACGATGTCGCTCAACCAACTTATCAATAAAAATGACGGTGGGTATTACTGCCAAAAAACTAGCCGAAAGATTAATTAAAACTTCTCGGGCTAGGTCATCTGACCGCAACAAAGATGACAACCACCACATAATACCAGCAAGTAAAACCATAAATATAAATATCGATATATATGGCCATTTCCTAATACTAATCATAATTCTATTCATCAATCAACTCTCTATTTTGGCGAGGTTCTCTTTTATCTTTGCCTCCAGCTCGCGGCTTTTCGCAAACTGCCCCTCAAGCTCCGCCGTCAACCGGGCAAATTTCTCGGCGAACGGCTCATCATCTTCCTCAGTTTCCTCAACGCCCACATAGCGACCGGGTGTCAGCATATAATCGTGCTGCTTGATTTCTTCTAGATTAGCGACTTTACAGAAACCCGGCTGATCAACATACTCCGCACTGGCAGTTTTATAATCATGATACGTCTTCGCCACCCGAGCAATATCTTCTTCAGCCAGCTCGCGGTTGCGGCGGGTTACCATTTTACCCAAATTACGCCCATCGATGAACAGCACTTTGCCGTGACGATTAGTACGATCACGTGACACAAACCACAGACAGCACGGTATGGCTACGTTAAAAAACAGTTGGCTTGGCAGTGTGACAATAGCGTCAACCATATCATTGAGCACTAGCTGCTTACGAATATCACCTTCGCCGCCAGTTTGACTACTCATACTCCCGTTTGCCAACACAAAACCTGCCGTACCGCGCGGGCTCAAATGGTGAATCATGTGTTGAATCCAGGCAAAGTTAGCATTACCCTTTGGCGGCAGACCATGTTTCCAGCGTAGGTCAGTCTGCAAATGTTCTTGACCCCAATCGCTAATATTAAATGGCGGATTGGCCAAGATATAATCGGCTTTTAGGTCGGGAAGCTGGTCGTCCATCAGTGTGTCGCCGCGTTTGATATTCGCGTCAATTCCCCGAATTGCCATGTTCATTTTAGCGAGTCGCCAAGTGGTTTCGTTCAGCTCCTGACCATACACCGCGATATCGCTAACGCGGCCTGCATGCTCCTCGACAAACTTCTCACTCCAGACGAACATACCGCCACTACCGCAACACGGGTCGTACACGCGCCCACTGTATGGCTCAAGCATTTCTACTAGCAATTTCACGATGGAGCGCGGCGTGTAGAATTCACCGCCGTGTTTGCCCTCACTGTCAGCAAACATACCCATAAAATATTCATAGACTTGACCAAGCAAGTCTTTGGAGCTGGCAGTATCAAATTTGATATTGGTAAATAAATCGATAAGCTCACCTAGACGGCGTTTATCCAGAGCTTCACGAGCATAATTTTTCGGCAAGACACCCTTCAAACTTGGATTGTCGCGTTCAATTGCCTCCATGGCGCTATCAACTAACACGCCAATTTCTGGCTGCTTGGCGCTCGCTACCAAGTATTCCCAGCGAGCCTCCTTGGGAATCCAAAAAACATTCTCCGCCAAATACCAATCCCTGTCTTCTGGATCATAATTCTCATCAACTGCCGCCTGGTACCGCGCCGAAAACGCATCCGAAACATATTTTAGAAAAATCAGTCCCAGCACGACATATTTATAATCCGACGAACTGATATTACCACGTAGTTTATCCGCCGCAGCCCATAACTGCTTTTCAAGCTCCCTCGTATTCATAGATAGATTATATCAGATTTGGGGGTCGTTTACTCTGGGTGTAGCAGGCTTTTGTAGTCAGTTTTCGTAACGATAATATGATCATTAAGCGTAATGCCAAGTAGTTTTCCCGCTTCCATTAGCCTGTTCGTTACTTCTTTATCAGCCCGACTGGCCTCCAAGCTCCCGCTCGGATGATTATGCGCCACGATGATTGAGGCCGCGCGGTCGGCGATGGAGTCAGCGAAGACCTCACGCGGGTGCACCAGACTAGCAGTCAGCGTGCCGATGGTCACCACCCGCTTGGCAATCAAACGATTCGCACCGTCCAGTGTCAGGCAGACAAAATATTCCTGCTTTTTGTCGCGAATATCGATCAGCAGCTCAACCGCTTTCTCTGGACTATCAATAATTGGCTGGTCGCTATCCAGTAAGTACCGCCGCGCCAGTTCCAAACTCGCCAGAATCACCGGTATTTTCGCTTCGCCCAAACCAACCACGCTACGTAAATCATCATACGAAACATCACCGCCTTTTTGACGCAAAATTTTCAGCACTTCGCGCGCAATTTTACCAACATCGGCCCGAGCATTGCCGCTGCCAATAATCGCCATCAACAGCTCCAAGTCGCTCAGCCGCGCCGTACCGTAACG
>CAUTNG010000015.1:0-13010 GCA_963539995.1 uncultured Candidatus Saccharibacteria bacterium | reverse complement strand
TACGGCAAAAAGACGTTGGTGATATTTTACCATGCTCTCTGTCAAAAATAAAGTTACTTTTCTAGAAATGACCGAATTTAGCGGTTTCTTCAAAGCGTTTATTTAGTAAATCTAAATCAGAAATCATCTGCTTTGGTGTACATTCAGCATAAAGTTCTGGTTTTGGGTCAATATTCTTGCCGTCACCAACAATGTAAATGGCTAGTGGCTCAGCAATTCCAATAGCATAAGAAAGTTGTACTTCACAGCGTGCTAGCTGATATTCCTTAAGATAGCGAATAGCAATTTCGCGAGCTTTGTATGCACCAGAACGATCTACCTTCGATGGATCCTTACCAGAAAAAGCGCCACCTCCTACTGGAGCGAATGATTGATAGCTATCGACTACAATCTTACGGCCAGTGAGTCCAGCATCACCCTGGAAGCCACCGATGAGGAATTTTCCGGTTGGGTTAACAAGGAATTTCTCAACCTCCAGATTATATTGCTTTGCCAATTTCCTAGCCTGATCCATTAAAATTTTGTCTGTTGCTTCGCGATCTTCTTCAGTATTTTGATAGCTAATGGTCCAATCTTTGATTTTTACAAGATGCATATTTGAATCATATATACCAGTGATTTGAGTCTTGCCGTCTGGAAGAAAACGTGTATCTTTTTGGCGAAGCTCATCGTAAAACCTGGAAAAGTCTTGAAGCAACTGCATGGCGATCGGTTTATAACCGGAAGTCTCATCGCAAGCAAAGCCAAACATCATTCCCTGATCGCCAGCGCCACCAACCTCATCGTTGGTACCAAGTGCAATATCATGGCTTTGTTTACCGAGGTTGTTGACGATTTCAATTTCATCGGGATTACCAGATTCAACGACATTGATCGCCCGGTTGTTCTGGTCGATATAGCCAACATCTTTGAGTACGCGCCTGACAACTTCTTCGACATTTACTTCAGAACTCGTGGTAACTTCACCGGTGATAAAGATTTTTCCCTTGCCACCCATTACTTCGATGCCACAACGGGAAGTCTTATCGCCCGCCAAAAATGCGTCGAGTAGAGCGTCACTAATTTGATCACAAACTTTATCAGGATGACCACGAAAAACAATTTCATTTGTATATAGTTTCATTTTGTTCTTTCTTGTGGTCTTGAATTTTTGTATTACTATTCTAGCATAGTTCTTATGGTTTAGGCGAGTTTTTTGCGGAGAATTTCTTGTGCCATACCTGGGTTTGCCTTGCCGCGTGAGGCTTTCATGACTTGTCCAACAAGGAAGCCGAGGACTTTTTCTGAGCCAGCCTTAAAATCAGCGACAGCTTGCGCATTATTGGGGTCGGCGAGCACATCATCAACAATTTTCTCAACGGCACCAAGGTCGTTTTCCTGAATCAGATTCAGCTCCTTAGCGATCGTACGGGTATCTTTAAAACGCATTTCTTGATCAAAGAAGCGGAGGAAGACCTCTTTAACGCTGGTGCTTGAGAGCTCATTTTTCGCAATCATATTACAGAGGTCGATTAGCTGCTTGGCGCTTGGGAGTGGGTCGTTTAAGAGACTGCTATTCTCTTCGGCTAAGAGCACAGATGTGAAGAGGTTGGAGATTTTGAGAATCGAGTTTTTACTGACTTCCTTACTGACTCCCTGAATATCATATTCAGTCTTAAGCTCGGCCATTTTATCGACAAGTTGCTTATAGTCGAGGAGGATTTCCAAGATGTCCTGAGGCACTATCATACCAAGAGTGGCGCGATAGTCGGCTGGGAGCAGTGGCATATTCTCCTGTTCTTTCTTTACCTGCTCAGCAGTTAGGCGAATTGGTGGAAGATCAGGTTCCGGCATATAGCGATAGTCCTGTGCTTCCTCTTTGGAACGTTGGGAAGTAGTCTTGCCGGTGGCATCATTCCAACCACGAGTTTCCTGAACGATCACCTCGCCATTATCTAGCATTTTACTCTGTCGTTCATACTCATATTCGATGGCACGCTCAACCGATCGGAAGGAGTTGAGGTTCTTGATTTCAGCACGCTTACCGAGGGTTTTACTACCTTTTTCAGCAAGTGAAATATTCACATCAAAACGCATGTTGCCATTATAGAGATCGCCAAAACAGACGCCCGCAAAAGTCATTAAGCGCCAAAGTTCTTTGCAATAGTCATGAGCGTCGCGAGCTGAGTGAATATCTGGCATTGAAACGATTTCAATTAGTGGTGTGTCGGCGCGATTTAAGTCAACGAGTGAATAATTATCAAAATGTGTGAGCTTACCTGCATCGCCCTCAAGGTGCGCATGCTCGATACGAACCTTTTTGCCAGTTGGAAGCTCCACGAAGCCAGCACCAATGATTGGCTGATACATCTGGGTAATTTGATAACCCTTTGGTGAATCTGGATAAAAATAATGTTTGCGATCAAAGCGCGATAAAAGGTTAATTTCTGAATTTAATGCATGTCCGGCACGGATTGCCATCATTACAGCTTGGCGATTTAGGCGAGGCAGCATACCTGGTAGTGCATATTCTACAGGTGAAACACATGAGTTTGGCTCTTTACCACGCGCATCATTGTCGACCTCTGAAAAAAGTTTTGTTTTGGTAGCGAGCTGCACGTGACATTCGATACCAACGGTGATTTCATATTTTGGTTCTGTCATAAATTCCTCCGATTAGATTGCCCCGAGATCCTTTAAAGCTTGACGAAAGGTGGCGAGTGCATGTTTTGCTTGATTATAATCCAGACTAAAATCTTGTTCGTGTGCAATTTGATTACGCTGCTTATGGGCATACCAAACCGAGTTGAGCTGCGAGAAACGACCACTGGAAGCTTTGAGTCGTTCGCCCATAGTCTTACCAGGCACGCCAAGTTCCATTAGGGCACGATCAAGTAATTTATCTGCTTCAATGACTGAAACATTATAGGATAATTTATTTTCACGAGTGAGAGAGTTCTCAATTTTTAAAAACCTAGTCTGATATTCTTCGACATCAAAATTATGAGCGCGGCGTCCCGTCGTTGAGATGGCGATAAAAACAAAGATTCCGACAATGAGGATGGCAATCAAAAGAATAAGCGTGGAAGTTGGCATTAGTTAGTCTCCTCTTTTAGGGTTTTAGCGAAACTAAGGATGCTTTTATCACTACGTCTTGGCCCAATAATTTGAAGACCGATTGGTAGCTTAGAATCTTTAGTTTCTCCTGCAGGAATTGCAAGGCTTGGTAAACCAGCCAGATTGATTGGTACACTCATAACGTCCTCAAAATACATGGCGACTGGGTCACTCACCTTTTCGCCTAGTTTAAAGGCTGGCGATGGCGAGACTGGAGTGAGTAGGAAGTCACACTTTTCAAAGGCTTTCTGATATTCCTGAATAATCAAGGTGCGAGCCTGTTCGGCTTTTTTGAAATAGGCGTCATAAAAACCGGAACTTAAGACGAAGTTTCCAATCATGATGCGGCGTTTATTCTCTGGCATGAAACCTTCATTGCGAGAAAGGCCAAAGACTTCACCAAGGTTTTTGGCGCGATCCGAACGGTAACCGTAACGGATGCCATCGTAACGGGAGAGATTTGAAGCGACTTCCGCTGGAACGACAATGTAATATACGGCAAGGGCATATTTTAGAGCAGGCATTGAAAGCTCGACGACTTCATGGCCGGTTGATTTTAACTTTTCAACTGTTTCGTCAAGTACACGCTGGACCTCTGGGTCGATTGAGTCATTTCTAAAGTCCTTAATGATGCCGATTTTAGCAGTTTTAGGGTCAATTTTTGGTACAAAATATTTTTGAGACTCGTCATTGTAGTAACTTGGGAGACTGGTTAGGTCTTTTTCGTCACGACCGGCACAAATCGACATTAGAAGGTCCGTGTCTTCTGCATTTTTTGTGAAGAAGCCAATACAGTCCGTGCTGGAGGCCATGGCGACGACCCCGTAGCGAGAGATCGCGCCATAAGTTGGCTTTAGTCCATAAACACCGTTGAAGGAGGCTGGTTGGCGAATAGACCCACCAGTATCGGTGCCAGTTGCAAATTCAACGATATCAAGCGCAACGGCAACGGCAGAACCACCAGAAGAGCCACCAGGAACGCGGTCAAAATCTTTGGCGTTATGAGTTGGGCCAAAGTAGGAATTTTCGGTGGAAGAGCCCTGCGCAAAGGCGTCAAGATTAGTGCGACCAATCATGATAGCGCCAGCTTCTTCGAGTTTTTTAACGGTGGTGGAGTCGATTGGCGACTGGAATGGTTCGAGAATTTTGGCAGAAGCCGTAGTGTGGCCTTCTTTACTTAAGAAGTTATCCTTCAAAGCATATGGAACACCAGCAAGAGGTCCAACCTCTTCCCCAGCGGCGATTTTCTTATCAATTTCTTCGGCTTTCTTAATGGCCTTCTCTTCATCTGCAAGAGAGACAAAAATATTGTACTTGGCGAACTGACGAGCCTTTTCAAAAGCTGCCTTTACCAAGCTGACGGCGGAAAGTTCTTTACTTGCGATCTTCATTTTTGATTTTCCTTTAATAATTTCAAAATAATGGATGTATTCTATTTAGGCTCTGAGACTAGAGTACTTTTGGCACCTGAATCATATCTTGCCTGGCGGCAGGGGCTAGGTTCAAAAGCTCCCCACGGGTGGCATCTTGAGGTTTGATTTCGTCCTCACGCCAAACATTTTCCATTTCAAAAACCTGATAGGTCGGTTCAATACCTTCAGTATTTAATTCGTCTAGTTGTGAAATGTAGCCAACAATATTATCTAAATCTCGCTGCAAACTTTCAATTTCTGACTCTTCGAGGGATAGATTGGAGAGTTTTGCTAGATGTAAGATGTCCTCGCGTGTATTTTTCATGAGTCAATTATACCAGAAAATCGGAGATATAGCCGAGCTTCTGCATGGCACGTCGGATTACTTCATAGTCTTTACAATTTTCCACATTGAGTTTTGAGAATAACACATAGTGCCAATTTTTTGGAAGCTTTTTATCTTTGCTGATGCAAAAATAGCATTTTTATTTTTTTGCTTGAAAAAAATATAGCCGAAACGAATTTTTGCCTTAAAAAGCTCTTCAAATTGCCGCCTGACACCTCCCTGGGAGTCGAAAGTAGGAAGTTGATTTTTACTATCCAATAAAAATACAACTTTGTTTTCTGATCGGATATCGGAATATTTTATATTTTTTGCGAGAATAATTTGATACTTCATAGAATTAGTATAACAAAAAGCCCCTCCTATGAGGGGCTAGATGTTTCACTATTTGTTTTATCCGTGAGTTTTTATTAATTTTATTTTCTCTACAGATATTGTTTGCTGATAGCTGTATTAATCGCGGCGTAATTGCTTCTCTGAAATAATGCGCTTACTACTGAAGTAGGTGAGGAGGAAGTAACCGCCGTAAATGACTGCTAGAAGAACAACTGTCATAATGATTGAAGATGATAGTCCGTCAGTACCAATATAGCTAAGGATATTAAGGGCGAATGTCAAACCAAAAACTGAATGAATAATAGCAAGCAATAGTGGAGTACTGAAGAAAATGGCAATTTGTCTGAATAATGCTTGTTTAATCATTTTTTCGTCTGCGCCTAAACGTCTTAGGACCATATATTTTTCACGATTATCGGACGACTCGGAAAGCTCTTTTAATGCAAGAATAGCTGCACTGGAAATAAGGAAGATAATACCGAGATAAAGCCCAAGGAAAGTGGCGATCGCTTGTAGACCAACCGATAGAGAAATGACATAACTTTTGGTCTTTAGAGTATATATACGATTATTTGTAAATCGCATAAAATCATTCGTGTTACCAACAATCATTTTTTGCAATGCTTGATCAATTTGCTCTCGATCTTTACGAGAATTAGCTTTATAATTCGCAATTAAGTAATTGTTCTGCTGTACTAGACCTTTAATCATGTTATCTGAGACAACGATGATACCGAAATTAGATTTCGGAGAAGTTGGCTCGAGTGCACCCTCCACTACGTGGTCGAACTTAGGAGAAAGAGTCCTATTATTCAATTTAATCTGAAAACCTTCTTTTAGTGAAGTGTTATAAATTGAATACACCTTAGAAAAATCTGCAAGGATGAAATACTGATCTTCTGCCATTTTGATTTGGTCTAGATGGTAGAGTTTGGCAAGTTTATTGTAGTCAGTTAAGGATAAGACATCGAGACTTGCGTAGCTGCTATCACCAGTACCCTGAGTGATTTCATTATATTTCTTGAGTGCATTATTACTGACAACTTGTGAGAGTGTGAGTCTTTTTTCAAATGTATTTGATAAATTATAAGTAGAAACTGATTGTTGATCTTTTAATTGTGCCCAAACGCTGGGATTTTCTTTTATGAGATCCTCTACTTTTTCTTTTTGATCCATATTCTCTAGAACTTGGGGTTGCCTAGGTTTTTTCTCCGTGGATTTTTTATTTTGAGTATCTGTTTTGCTGGAACGATCTGAATGATTATTACTTGGATCTTGTTCATCATCCGAATCTTGCTCATCTTCTAGCTCGTGCGGAGAAGTTTTATTATTATCATATTTTATAATCACATCTACGGGCGTGGCATAAGCTAGTTGTTTTTTCGTTGCTTCGCGAATTGAAAGACAACTTGAAAGCATACAGATAGTTAAAAATAACATTATGCAAATTACAGTCATTGAAGCAACAGTGGTATTAATTTTGCTACTAATCTGACGAAATGTGAAGCTATTTAGTCCATGATAGTATAGATTTTTACGGAGAGTAACGAGTCTCATGATTAAACCGGAGAGAGACCAAAAAATAAAGAATGTAGAGATAGCACCGATTGCGAAATATTGGAATAGTAAATTAACATTGTTAAGGATCTTCAGGTAGTTAGTTGTTGCTTCAAAGTATGCAAACCCTAGAGCAGCGGCGGCAATTAAAAAGATAAAACTACAGATTATTGGGTTTTTAAGACGTGTCTTCTCTGATTTACGGCTTGATTGTATGAGGTCGATGATTTTTAATTTATTAACCATGAAGGTATTAAATATAATCACTACGAAATAGATGACACCAAAATAGAGGATGGTCTTCAGACAGGCTTCACTGGAAAATACAAATTGGAATTTCGACATGTCAGCCTCAAAGAGACTAGCCACGAGGGCGCTCATTAGTTGGGACAAGAACACACCGATTACTAGACCAGAAACAAGAGAGAAGATACCAATGAATAACGTCTCAAGAAATAGTAGTAGCGAGATTTTTTGTTTACTCATGCCTAGGGTTAAATAAATAGCGAATTCTTTATTGCGCCGTTTAATCAAGAAACGCGAGGCATAAATTATTAAATAGCCCAAAATACCAGCCACCAAAACACTTACACCGGACAAAACATTAATTAGAAGCTTAACAACTTCCCTTGATGAAGAACTGAGTTGCATCGTGGAAGACTGTGTGCCAATAGCATTAAAGACATAGAAAATAACAACACCCAATATTAAAGTGAAGAAATATATAGCATAGTCTTTTATACTACGTAAAATATTACGAACAGATAATTTAAAGAGCATCGCCGAGGTCTCCTCCAAGCAAAGTCATCACATCGATGATTTTATCAAAGAATTCTTTCCTAGAATCTTTGCCTCGATTGATTTCATTAAAAATTTTACCATCTTTAATGAAGATTACGCGTGAAGAATAGCTAGCCGTAAAGGCATCGTGAGTAACCATAAGAATGGTAGCACCAAGTTCCTGATTAAGATAATCGAGTCTCTCAAGTAGCATTCTTGAAGATTTTGAATCAAGTGCACCCGTTGGCTCATCAGCAAGGACTAATTTAGGGTTGGTAATAATAGCTCGAGCGGATGCCACACGCTGTTTTTGTCCACCAGACATTTGATATGGATATTTTTGCAAGATATTTTGAATATCTAAATCTTCAGCGACTTTCTTAACTCTATGTTCTATTTCTGCGCTATTAACGTTTTGGATAGAAAGTGCTAATGCAATATTTTCGTAAGCAGTTAGATTGTCTAGAAGATTAAAATCTTGAAAAATAAAACCTAACTCTTCACGACGAAAACGGTTTAGCTCGTTTCCTTTTAATTTTGTAATATCCGTGCCGGCGACATAGATATGTCCGGCAGTAACTTTGTCGATTGTTGAGATAAGATTTAATAACGTAGTTTTACCAGAACCACTGGCGCCCATAATAGCGACAAATTCCCCACTTTGGACTTCAAATGAGATGCTATCAACAGCTTTAGTAATATTAGCACGACTGCCATAGTATTTCTCAATTTTGTCAATTTCTAAAATATTTTTCATAATTTCCTTTCTAATAAGATTCTCTTATTAAAGTCTATCTTACTAAGGCTCTATGGTTTTGTCGTGTTTTGAATATTACGATTTCTTACATTTTTGTAATAATCGTTTTTTGCAAAATAGATAACAATATCTGTATACTCATTCTCAGTCGAGCTAACAGAAATTTGATGTCCAAGTTGTTTAATTAGTTTCTTGACGATATAAAGGCCCATTCCAGTACTTTTGAGATATTTAGTTTCAGCTAGAAGTTTAGCTTTTTCCTGATTCTGCTCTAGAATACGTCCGTTTTGCCCAGTAAAAGTTTTTTGGAAAATACGTGACTGATCTGATAATGGTATTCCGATGCCATTATCATACACATGAAGAGCTAAAAATTTATCCTGTTCTTCGGTGTAAATTCTAATTTCTGGATATTTTATTTTGCGATATTTAATACAATTAGCCAGCAACTGATCCAAAATAAATTCTAGCCATTTGGGGTCTGTTTCAACGATTTTATCCAAATTTTCTACCTGAAACTTAATTTGTGAATTTAAAATAATATCCTGATTTTTGAGAGCGACATTCTTGACTATTTTAGCTAAACTACATTCAGAGATCTGATAGTCTTTTTCAACATGTTCGGACCTAGCAAAATATAAAATTTGATTTACATAGCTATCTAATCGATCTAACTGGAGGATACTTTCTTGCTTTTTTGGTTCATGTTCCAAAATTAATCTAAGTGAAGCAATTGGTAATTTTATTTCATGCACCCAAAGTTCCAAATACTCCTTAAAATCGTGAAAATTATATTTATACTGATTAATATGGTCTATCATCGAACGGTTAATCTCCGAGATTACTTGACAAAGTCTCTGTTCTTCGTGAGTTTCTGGTGTAGAAAGAAGTTCGTGTACCAAAAATTTTTGGTCTAGTAATTCGGTACGTTTTTGAAGTTCACGCAAAAAGGTCGCTTTTTTAAAATAAGAAAAAATAAAACAAAACAAAAAACCTACAATATCTATAGCTAAGATAAAAACGTTCAACTCAAATGTAATATTAAAAATCAAGAACGAACATTCAGATAGAATAATAATAAAAAGAAATATAAGAATAATGCTAATATGATCTGCTAAATATTCTCGAAATTTCATATCTTTCCCTAATTCAAGATATAGCCAAGCCCTTTACGAGTCTCAATTGTATCTTTTTCACCTAACTTTTCTAATTTATCACGCAGACGACTGATATTGACAGTAAGGGCGTTGTCATTAATATATTCACAATTATCCCAAAGCTCAGTCATCAATTCATTACGAGAGACAATACGTTCTTGATTAAAAAGAAGGGTGCGAAAAATTAATAATTCATTTTTTGTGAGTTCAATAATTTTGCCAGGCTTCTTTACCGAAGAAATCGTGCCTTTTTTTAGATCAATTTGCAAACCCCGATAAGTTTTGATTTCTGAAGCGAGGTTAGAGCGTCTCAAAATTGCTGCAATACGGAGCAATAAAATTGTGGGATTGTAGGGTTTAGCAATAAAATCATCCGCGCCATAACTGATAGCAAGTGCTTCATCCATTTCGGTGTTGTGGCTAGTAACCATAATAATCGGAGTATTGAGACTTTTTCTGATTTCGCGCACAAAATCACGGCCGTTAATATTTGGCAGATTAATATCTAACAGGATGAGGTCTGGCGATAATTCTTGAATTTTCTCCACTGAAATATAGTTCAGATCTAAAACTAACGGTAAGTAGTTTGAGGTTAAAAGAAGCGCTGAGAGACCTTCCCTGATCCCCTCATCATCCTCGATGATTAAGATTTTGGACATTAGCTTTTCCTTTTTTCTTCTTCGTCTTTGATTTTTTGAATCATGTCGCGGATTTCAGCAGCTTTTTCATATTCAAGATTAGCTGCCGCAAGCTGCATTTGCTCTGATAATTCTTTAGTTAAGACCTTAAATTCAGATTTTGGCACCTTCTTTAGATCTAGCTTATTTTCTTTTTCCTTTTCAGGGATGATGGCACGAAGACCTAAAGAAATTTCCTTTTTAATACTATGAGGAGTGATACCGTGCTCCTTATTATAATTCATCTGAATATCACGGCGACGATCAGTCTCGGTAATGGCGCGCTCCATACTTTCGGTAATATTATCGGCATACATAATCACATGTCCCTCTTCATGGCGAGCAGCACGACCAATCGTCTGGATTAAGGCAGACTCTGAACGCAAAAAACCTTCTTTGTCAGCATCTAAAATTGCAACTAGGGAGACCTCCGGAAGATCCAGTCCTTCACGGAGAAGATTAATTCCAACCAGGACGTCATAGACGCCGGTGCGAAGATCGCGTAAAATATCGCCACGTTCCAGAGTATCGATTTCTGAATGGATGTAGGCAGTCTTAATCCCGTGATCCTTGAGATGTTCTGAAAGATCCTCAGCCATGCGTTTGGTTAAGGTTGTAACAATTACGCGTTGGTTTTTTGCAATACGCTCTTCAATTTCTTGCATTAAATCATCAATTTGACCTTCGGTTTTTCTAACTTCAATTTCTGGATCTAAGAGACCAGTTGGGCGAATCACCTGCTGAGCTGGAGCTGGAGAGACTTCGAGTTCATATTTACCTGGCGTAGCGGAAACATAAACAGCACGACGGATGTGGGTTTCAAATTC
Organism: uncultured Candidatus Saccharibacteria bacterium; assembly: GCA_963539995.1. Taxonomy (GTDB): domain Bacteria; phylum Patescibacteriota; class Saccharimonadia; order Saccharimonadales; family Saccharimonadaceae; genus Nanosyncoccus. Next base: position 2,068 of record CAUTNG010000015.1, on the reverse strand, counting down.
ATCAAAGGTAAGCGGACGATTATCCAGGGCGCTTGGCAAACGGAAGCCATAGTCAACGAGGGTGGTTTTTCTGGCATGGTCACCATTATACATACCACGTACTTGCGGTAAGGTCATGTGCGACTCGTCGACAAGCAATAGAAAATCATCCGGGAAGAAATCAAGCAAGGTTGCAGGCGGTTCACCAGCTTTACGACCATCTAGGTGTCTTGAGTAGTTTTCAATACCCTTAACAAAGCCTGTTTCCTCAAGCATTTCGAGGTCGTATTTGGTGCGCTGGGACAAGCGTTGCGCTTCAAGATATTTATGTTCTGCCTCGAAATATTTTAGACGATTGTCAAACTCGACCTTAATTGTATCTATGGCGCGAGAAAGCTGATCGCGAGGGGTGGCATAGTGGGTATTTGGGAAGATATGAATCTGCTCTGGTTTTTCGAGAATTTCAGCGGTGAGCGGATCAATAATTTTAACGGATTCAAGTGTATCGAAATCAAATTCAAAGCGATAGGCAACTTCACCAGAGGCTGGGAATAGATCAATCGTATCGCCTTTGACTCGAAAATTACCGCGTTCAAAAGCGAGGTCATTGCGATGATATTGCATAGCAATGAGATAGATCATGAAATTGGTTTGATTGAGAGAACTAGTGCTTTGAGTGGCGGTATTAACCAGAGACGGCGAGTGAAGGCGACCGAGTGAATTTTTAGCTAGTTCACTTAGAGCCATAATTTGCCAAACCCCTTGTTTTTTAATAAGTGGAAGTGACATTTCTACATAATGATCTGGAGAACCAATACCATAAATACAGGAAACAGAGGCAACAATGATAGTATCCGGACGAGTCAAGAGTGCAACCGTGGCAGCATGACGAAGCCGATCGATTTCATCATTAATTGCCGAGTCTTTTTCGATATAGGTGTCAGTACTGGCGATATAAGCTTCAGGCTGGTAGTAGTCGAAGTAGGAGACAAAGTAGTGGACTTCATTCTTGGGGAAAAATTCCCGAAATTCAGAATAGAGCTGTGCGGCCAGAGTTTTATTGTGCGCCAAAATTAAGGTTGGCTTCTGGATATTCTGGATGATGTTTGCCATCGTGAAGGTTTTTCCAGAACCAGTAACGCCAAGTAGGGTTTGCTCCCGAATTCCTTTTTTGAGACCATCCGTCAGTTGCTTAATGGCAGCTGGCTGGTCGCCGGTCGGAGCGAATTTACTCTGTAGCTCAAATGCAGGCATAGGCTTATTATAACATTAAACAAAAAACTCTCTAACGAGAGTTTAAGAATCGATTTTTGGTGCCCGAGACTGGACTCGAACCAGCACGCACGAGGCATATGCTCCTAAGGCATACGTGTATACCAATTTCACCACTCGGGCCTGTGATTATTATATCACAGGTTTATCGATTTTATTCAGCAACTTCCCTAATTGCAGTATTTAATTCATCAATAAACTGTTTTGAGACAGCGCGTTTTTCGTCATCACTCATCTCAACCCAAGTTTTACCACGGTTTTCTGCCTCAAAGGCTGTTGCCATTGGAAAACCGGTGCCATTGTATGGGAGTTTCACTTTTTCCTGGTTGATTGTGCCGTGATTATAATTATAAACAAATTTTGACTTGCCATTTGGAGAGACAACGGCAACGCATTGCTTAAAATAGCATTTGGTATTTTTTAAGTTTTTAACTTTTTCCTGGAGATATGCCCAGAATTCTTCGTTAGTGGCGCTATCCGATAACTGTCCACCCCAACGCCTAAGCGCAACGCCAGGTTCGCCATTTAATTCCTCGATAAATAGACCAGTATCGTCACCAATGGTGAGTAGGCCAGTCTTTTCGACATAAGTTTTTGCCTTTGCCATAGCATTATCTTCAATGGAGGTGATTCCCTCTGGTACCTCAACCTCAATTCCGAGCATATTTGGGGTCACAATCTCAAAATTATCACCTAAAAAGACGGTAAAGTCTGCAATTTTTGCAGTATTACTACTGGCAAGTAAGATTTTTGTTTTATTTTCTGATTGGTTTTCTAACATAGGTATCCTTTTTTATTAATTATAATACCAGTTCGG
>CAUTNG010000014.1:0-13170 GCA_963539995.1 uncultured Candidatus Saccharibacteria bacterium | reverse complement strand
ACCAGGTGAACGTTCCAAAAATCATCGTCTTCCTCAACAAGATGGATCTTGCTGATCCAGAACTCGTTGAGCTCGTTGAGATGGATGTCCGTGAACTTCTTAACAAATACGGCTTCGATGGTGACAACGCTCCAATCATCAAGGGTTCTGCTCTTAAGGCTCTTGAAGGCGACACCGAAATGGAAGATCGTATCATGGATCTCGTCCACGCTATGGATGAATACTTTGACATCCCAGAACACGATCTTGACAAACCATTCCTCATGCCTATCGAAGACGTCTTCTCTATCAAGGGTCGTGGTACTGTTGCCACTGGTCGTATCGAACAGGGTGTAGTCAAACTTAACGACGAAGTTGAAATCGTTGGTATTCATCCAACCCAGAAATCAGTCGTTACTGGTATCGAAGCTTTCCACAAGACCCTTAACGAAGGTGAAGCCGGTGATAACGCAGGTCTATTACTCCGTGGTATTGAGCGTGATCAAATTGAACGTGGTCAGGTTATTGCTAAACCAGGTTCCATCACCCCACATACTGAATTCGAGGCTCAGGTTTACATCCTTAAGAAAGAAGAAGGTGGTCGCCACACTCCATTCTCAAAGGGTTACAAGCCACAGTTCTACTTCCGTACTACCGATGTTACTGGTGAAGTCGAACTTCCAGAAGGTAAAGAAATCGTCATGCCTGGTGATACTGTTACCTTCACTGTTAAGCTTCTTGCAGCTATCGCTATGAACAACAACGACCGTTTTGCTATCCGCGAAGGTGGCCGTACTGTCGGTTCTGGTGTTGTTACCAAGATTGTTAAATAATTAGACTTCTTAGTTATTTAAATAGGAAAATTGGACTAGGGAACTAGTCCAATTTTTTGTTCTCCCTTGACGTTGTGAGAAAAATATATTATGATTCAAATATATAAATTAATTGAGCTCTAAAAATTCATCGACACACTGTCTAGGTGTATCTGAAGTTATAGGGCTAGAAGGAATCAAATGGTTGAAGCCAAAAATGAAGGTCTCAAGATCCGTATTCGTCTTAAGGCCTACGATCATCGTGTGATTGATCAAAGCGCAAAACAAATCGTTGACACCGCCATCCGTACCGGTGCTAATGTTTCAGGTCCAGTACCTCTTCCAACTAAGCGTAGTACCTTTACTGTCGTCAAATCTCCACACGTTTACAAGACCGGTGGTGAAGCTTTCGAGATGAAAATCCACAAGCGCTTAATCGATATCACTAGCGCAACCCCAAAAACCATTGATGCATTGCAGAATCTTTCACTTCCTGCAGGTGTTGATGCAGAAATCAAGATGTAATTATCTAAAATTAAAATAATGGCCTTCGGGCTATTATTTTTGTAAATCCCACAGTCGAAATGTAGGCTATTATTTTTTACTCGAGAAAGGCTCCTATTTATCGACTAGAAACATCCTTAGGTTTCTATTTTCAGAAAATCGCTTATGTAAATTATAGAAAAGTTGTATACTAGAAGTATGAAAAAGGGCGGCCAAAAAATACATAAAATAATCTCAATTTTTTTAAGCCTACTTTATTTTGGCGTTGTCTCTTGGATGTTTTATGATATTATGCACCGTGAAACCGTGGTTTCACACAACGCTAACGTTTTAGTAATGGGCACTAACGCAACTTTCAAACCATTTGAATATAAAGAGGGAGATAAAGTTGTCGGTTTTGATGTTGAATTAGCCTCTGAGATTGCCAAGGAGATGGGGGCAGAGTTGAAAATCGAAGATATGTCATTCGATGGATTATTGCCAGCTCTTGAAAGTGGCCAAATAGACCTAGCGGTGGCTGGCATGTCGGTCACCGAAGAACGTGCCAAAAATGCACTCTTTTCAGATTCATATTATGTGGCCTCCCAGCAAATCATCGTAAAAGAAGAAAGCCCCATCCGTAACCGCTATGAATTGGTCGGTAAGAAGATCGGCGTTCAGCTTGGTACAACTGGTGATCAGATGGCGCAGCAAATCAATGGCGCAAAAGTTATCCAGTTTCCAACCGCACCAAGCGTCCTGCAGGAACTAGTGTCTGGCCGCGTGGATGCTGCTATTCTTGATAATGCTCCGGCCGCACAATATGTTGCCAGCTTTTCAAACCTAAAAATTCTCAGTAGTCCACTCAGTCGCGAACCCTATGCCATTGCAATGAAAAAAGGAAATCAAAAGCTTCAAGAAGCCGTCAATAGTACTATCACAAAGATGAAAGAGGATGGTCGTATGCAAAAGTTACTGATGAAACACTTTGGCACCGCGGAGGGACAAATCTGATGGACTTTTTTGAAGTAATTTTTGGCAATGGTCGCTGGGTTTATTTTTGGCACGGCTTTGAGGTGACTATGGTACTCACCACCATTGCGGTTATCGCCGGTCTGATCTTAGGGCTCCTGCTTGCTCTTTTGCGCACCTCTATTTCAAAACCATTTAAGCTCCTCAAAAAATTACCAAAATATCCAAAATCCAAGTTTTTGCAAAAGTTTGCCGATTTCAATCCCCTTCAAGCCTTTGCTAAGCTCTACATTGGTATCATCCGCGGTACACCAGCTCTTGTACAGCTCCTTATTATGTACTATGTAGTTTTTGGCTCCATCCGAACTATGCCAAAACTTATCGTTGCCGCAATCGCTTTTGCAATTAATAGTTCAGCCTACATCGCAGAGATTATTCGCGGTGGCATTGAGAGCGTTGATAAAGGACAACTTGAGGCAGCTCGCTCTCTTGGATTTTCACATTTTAAGGCTATGTATTACGTGGTTCTGCCACAAGCAATGAAAAATGCCATGCCAGGACTAATCGGCGAAGGGGTCACCATGTTTAAGGAAACCTCCATCGTTGGCTGGATTGGACTTGGTGATATTATGCGCGGGGCTGACGACATTCGCTCACTTACCGCCACTGCTTTTCAGTCGCTCTTTGCGGCCGCGATTTTATATCTCGTCATCACAACCGTCTTCTCCAATCTGATGTTTCGGCTTGAAAAGAAAATAAGTAAGGAGGAAAATTGATGTCGATTGAAGCAAAAAATATCTATAAAACCTTCGATAATATGCATGTCCTAAAAGGTATTAATCTCAAAGTAAATGACGGTGAGGTGGTAGTTCTGGTGGGAGCTAGTGGTTCCGGTAAGTCGACTTTTCTGAGATGCCTCAACCTTCTCGCTGCACCAACTTCAGGTAGCATCCTTATTGACGGCGTAGATATCACTGATCCGTCAGTTGATCTTAATCAAATTCGTCGCAAAGTTGGTATGGTTTTCCAGAGTTTTAATTTATTCGAGAATATGACGGTCATTGAAAATATTAAATTAGCCCCGAAAAAACTGTTACACACAAGTGATGCAGCAGCCGAAAAAGAGGCGAGGCAATTATTGAAGCGGGTTGGACTCTTAGATAAAGCCGATATGATGCCAAAATATCTTTCTGGTGGCCAAAAACAGCGCATCGCTATTGCCAGGGCACTAGCTATGCATCCGGAGGCTGTACTATTTGATGAACCGACTTCTGCATTAGATCCTGAAATGATTGGTGAGGTACTTGACGTAATCCGTGACCTGGCAAAAGACGGCCTCACCATGGTAATCGTTACTCACGAGATGAGCTTTGCTAGAGAGGTTGGCACGCGCATGATTTTCTTGGACCGTGGAAAAATTATTGAAGATGGCACGCCAAAACAAGTCATGGATCATCCAAAAACTGAACGCGCCGCACGCTTTTTTGCTATGGCAAAATAATATAACACCAGCTAAAAATCCTCCAAACATATTAAAAGCGCCCAGCCTACGGTCTGTTCTAAAAATTTCTATCACTATCTATTCGCTTTATGTTAAAATTAAGGTATGACTCCAGTGATGAAATTTAAGAAAAAATTCTATTTTATTGTCGCCTCCTACTTTCGCTTCTTCGCTAACTTTGCTTTTCGTCGCTGGCATCCTCGCGTAATTGCAATTACCGGATCAGTCGGTAAAACGACGATGTTAAATCTCGTTGAATGTACCCTAGGAGACAAAGCGCACTATTCTCATGACGCTAATTCCGCCTATGGCATTGCCTTTGACATGGTTAATCTTCGTGGTGTCACCGGCTCGAAACTCCGTTGGTTCTATTTATTTCTCGCTGTTCCAATAAAGTCACTTTTTTATAAGCACAAAGAAGAGTTTTATGTTGTTGAGATTGACGGTGAAAGACCACATGAAGCTGAATTTTTAGCCTCCTGGCTAAGGCCTGAGGTTACACTCTGGGTTTCACTAGGTCTTTCTCATGCCTGTCAATTTGAACAGCAGGTGAAAGATGGTCTGTTCTCAAGTCTTGATAAGGCAATTACTCATGAATTTGCCATGCTTCCGCAATATACTCAAAAACTAGTAATTATCGACGGCGAGGTGAATCTGATGAATCGCGCACTTGACAGCATTAAGCAGAAAAATCTCACTAAAGCTACCGTTATCAAGTGTTCTAAGGACGCGGTGAAGACTTATAAGGTTGAACCAAATCACACTAGTTTTGTCTTGCAGGGGACAGCGGACGGCGTTTCGCATGAGTACGAATTTAATCGCCCAATGTCTAAAGATATCGCCATCCAGCTAACTATGCTAGAAGCCCTAGTGAATTATCTCGAAGTTATGCCACGTTATGATTTTTCAAATCTCAAGTTAGCACCAGGCCGTAACTCATACTTTGACGGAAAAAATGGTTTGAAGATTATCGATAGTAGCTATAATGCGCATCTTATTTCCGTGAAGTCTATCCTAGAAATGTATAAAGCAATGCACGTCCCGCATAAGTGGTTGGTGATTGGTGATATTGTAGACCAGGGAAGCATAGAGGGGCAAGAACACGCAAAACTAGCAGATGAAATCATCAAGGTTAAACCTGAGCAAGTCATCTTAATTGGTCGGCGCACTAAGAAATATACCGCGCCAATACTAGAAAAAGCCGGGCTGAATGTCTACACGACACTTGACCCGCGTGAAGCACTCAAATTTCTTGAACAAAATCTCACTGGTCAGGAAACCCTACTCTTTAAAGGATCGCAATATCTTGAATGGCTGATTGAAAAACTTCTAAAAAATCCTGAAGAAGCAAAATATCTACCAAGACGTGAAAAAGCTGCAATAAAACGAAGACAGAAGCGAGGATTAAACTAATGACTAAAACTTTATACATCATTCATGGCTGGACTTACTCAACTGAGCCATGGGCGAAAACCATTAAGCTACTTAATGATAAATATCACATTAAAGTGGAAATGCTAAATGTGCCGGGCCTTACTGATCCAAGCAAAAAAATCTGGAATATTAAAGAATACGTAAAGTGGGCAGATTCCTTAATCCCAGACGGCGCGATTGCACTTGGGCATAGTAACGGGGGACGTATTTTGATGAATCTCCTTGTCAAGAAACCGGAAAAACTCTCTCACCTAATTTTACTTGACGCAGCAGGTGTTTATGAACTATCAAGAAAGCGCGATATCCTGAAAAAACTCAGTCGAATCTTGTCGCCTTTAAAACAAATCAGACCCCTCCGAAAAATTCTTCACAAAATAATTGGCGCTTCTGATTATGAACGCGCTCCTGAAAATATGAAGAAGACACTCTCAAATATGTTGGAGTCGGATAAGGATCTCGATTATACAAAAATCGAGGTTAAAACAGATATTTTGTGGGGTGAAATGGATAAGATTACTCCAGTCAGGCAGGCAAAGAAGCTTCATGCTGGAATTAAGGGGAGTCGCATCAAGATTTTCCCAAACTGGACTCATGCTCCATACATCGCTGATCCAGAAGGCCTCGCCCGCGCTATAAGTCAAGTCCTAAAGGATAAAAAATAGTGAAAAAACATTATTTTCTAGGTCAAGCCGCGAGCTTCCGTATTAAAAAAACCTTCCGTTTCCTCTTTAGTTTTGGTACACGCCAGGATTTTGATGAACTAAAACAAGACCTAGCAACAAAATATCAAGTCAAAAAATCACAAGTTTATTTATTTCACTCAGGCCGCACTGCTATCACTCTTGCTCTGCTTTCACAGATTCCAAAAGAGTCAAAACAGGATTCAAAAAAAACCAAAGAACAACCAGTGGTTGCCATTACCTCGCTCACTTGTTTTGCTGTGGTGCAGGCTGTAAAAACTGCTGGATATCAGCCAGTTTTCCTTGATATTGATCCAAAAACTCTACATTTTAACGCGGCAACACTTGAAAAGGCGCTGAAGAAATATCCAAATATTCAGGCCATCATCGTACAGAATAACCTCGGCCTGCCATGCGATATGAAGGATATTCAGGCGGTCGCAAAGGCGCATAAATTATTCCTGATTGAGGATCTCGCGCACTCGCTAGACATTGAATATTCGGACGGTTGTACAGCTGGTAGCCTCGGTGATGCGGTCGTCCTTTCGTTCGGAAAGGGAAAATCGCTTGATGCTAGTTCTGGCGGCGCCTTGATTTTACGAAAATCCAGTAAAAATCAGCTGCTATCTGATCCTCAAGTTGGAAGTTCACGCCCGAAATTGTCAGACTCCCTCAGAGATCGTTTCTATCCATTTTTTGGTCTCCTCTCTCGCGCTTTGTCATATCTTCCGGCAGGAAAATATAACCTTGGCCAGCACCTAATGGGCGTATTAGTGAAATTAAATTTTGTACATCGTTCCGCTGATGCCGAGCTCGACTTCTATCACCGCATGACTTATTGGCAGGCGAAATATATTCGCCAGGAACTGAAAAACTTTCACGCTCCGCGCGGACTTCTTCGTGTGCCGTACTTTGTTCAAGATCAGCGTAAGACTCTTCATAAATTACAAAAAGCCGGCTTCTATTTTGATGAGGTTTGGTATGATACCCCTGTTGCTCCAAAGCGTCATTTTAACAAATCTGGCTTCAATCCAGCAGATTGTCCGGTTGCAACGGTCGTCGCAAGGCATCTTGTTAATCTGCCAGTTTATTATTCGATGCAGGAGCTGAGCCTCGCTCGTCAAATTATTTATCAAGATGAGGTAGACATTAAACTAGACAAAAAAATGCAGCCACAGGTTACTAAAATTGAACAGCTGACTCAAAAATCATCTCAATCTACGTCGTGGCAGGATGATTGGAATCTGGCCATCAAAAAATTCGAGCTAGCGAATTTTCTTCAGTCGCCAAAATGGCAGAAATTTAATGAAATGCTTGGCCGTAAAACCCTCCACCAAACAATTAGTAATGAGGCGCAAGTATTGATGGTAGTTCGTGATGCTAAACGTGGCCGGTTCATGGAAATCCCTAATGGCCCTCTCCTTGATTGGTCGGACCAAGATCTAGTTAATCTTGTTTTTTCTGAAATTTATAAAGCCGCGATTAAATTTAAATGCGTGTTCATTCGTTTTCGTCCAGCCATAGAAGATTCGGCAGAGAATCGAGCAATTATGCAAAGACTAGGTGCGATCAAGGCTTCCTTCCATCTCAATGCAGAGCATACTGTTATGATTGATCTAACAAAAACCGAAGAAGAACTTCTGTCTGATTTTCGTAGACAAACTAGGTATGAGGTCCGTCGAGCTGAAAAACTCAAAATCAAAGTCATTGATGAGACAAATTCTCCTAATATTATTCAAGAGTTTCATAATGTGCAGCTGCAAACCGCAAAGAGACAACATTTTATTCCTCCAACCTTACGTGAACTAGAAGCACTAAAACAGAGCTTCAGTAATGATTTTAAGATTTACACAGCCTATGATGTAGAAAATAATGCAATTGCCTACGGACTGATCCTCATTGATGGTAAAGAAGCAGACTACTATGAAGCTGCCAGTACGCCCCTAAATCGCAAATTACCTGGCGCCTATGCCTTGCAATGGCAAGTCATGCGTGATCTCAAAAAGCTTGGCGTCAAACGTTATAATTTATGGGGTATCGCACCTGAAGGTCAGACCAATCATCGTTACTCTGGTGTCACGACCTTCAAAACCGGTTTCTCTAGTGAACGATTTACCTACGTAAGTGCACAGGATATTCCAATTCGCAAATTCCGCTATAAAATCAATCGTATCATTGAGAACTTACGCAAAAAACACCGACATTTAAGCTAGAAAAATACCAATAAACCATATACGAAATAATAAACAATAGAGGAGTTTAAAATGGCCAATGAAGCGAAATATCAAATTCTGGATGCTGATTCTAAAGAAGAATGGGATGAGTTTGTTACTAAAAATAAGGATTCAAACTTTCTCCAATCTTGGGATTTTTATGTTTTCTACCAAGACCTTGGTCGACAAGTTGTCCGACGCGTCATAAAACAAGATGATAAGATCGTCGCAGCCTATGCAGGCGAGGTCGAACCGGCTAAGCGTGGCCGTCATCTAGCTATTGCCGGTGGGCCAACCCTGGACTGGCAAAATCAAAAATTGGTCAAGCTAATATTCGAAGATATGGCAAAAGTCGGCAAAAAACTCCACTGTGTCTTTGTGCGCGTTCGCCCGCAACTCGAATTAAGCAATGAGTCTGAGCAGATTTTTAAGAACGCTGGTTTTAGAAAAGCTCCAATGTATCTTTCTGTGGAGTTTGCTGGTGTTTTGGATCTTAATAGGTCCGAAGATGAAATTCTTGCCGGTATGAGACAACGCCTCCGTCGCGCCCTCAGAAAAGCTGAGAAGAATGAAATTACCATTGAAAAATCCACTGATCCTTCCGCAATTAAAGATTTTTATGAAATTGAACTACAAACCGCCAAGCGGCACTCCTTCTTTGCTTTTTCCGAAAAATTTCTTACCAAACAGTTTGCCGCCTTTGCCAAAAATAATGAAGCGGTACTCTATATCGCAAAGAAAGACGGTGAGATTCTAGCCGAAAATTTCATGATTTTTTACGGCAACGAAGCGTCATATCACTATGGTGTTTCTTCTGAGCTCGGTACGAAATACTCAGGTGCGCCATTACTCCACATGGAAGCTATGCGAGATGCGAGAAAGCGCGGCATCACGCGCTATAATTTCTGGGGTATCGTTGGCGAAGAAGAAACCAAGCATCGCTTCTATGGTGTCTCGGTTTTTAAACGCGGTTTTGGCGTTACAGAACTAAAATATCTCCCAGCACAGGATCTAGTTCTCGATAAAATTAAGTACTACACTACAACTTTTCCGATCGAATCCTTGCGCCGCAAAATTCGACACGTCTAAATAATATTCATTAAAATTCATGTATTAAAAATCAAAATGTAGTATAATCATAACCAGAATGGATGAGAATATTGGTCGACCAGGAGAAAATAGCTTTGGCAATCAAGCTTTTTCTGATTCAAGCAATAATTCTGCACCTATAAATTCTAATGCTTCGGGAACGAATTCTGAGGACGCTTGGGGAAATAACCAGGCCAAGAAGATTGAAGATCAAAAAGCTGCTCAAAAAGAGGCACGTGAAGCTGAATCCGCCGCCACCGAAAATGGCACAAATCCAAATAATGCCTTGGCTGCCGAGCAGGTGCCAAATTACTCATCAGAATCTTTCTATAAGAAAGATAAAGATCAAGCTGAAGAAAAGAAAAAAAAGAAAAGAAAGTTTAAAAAGTACGGTCCAATAGGCGCGATTATTGGGATAATGATCACAGTGATGGTTACGTTCTCAGGCTCAACTCTCTTTGCTCCTTTTGCTTTAGTGGCTAATGGACTTGAGCAATTTAATACATTGCGAGCAAGCATGAATATTCGTACATCATACATCATGCCACGCATGATAAAAGGTGGTGGTCTAAATTCTAGTTTAACCACAAAAGGAATTTTTGGGAGAGGATCGGAAAAATTTAAAATATCTGATTCAATGTCTAAAAAATTAGGTCAAAACGGTATTAAGTATATTGAGACGACCGGTACGGATGGAAATCCATTAAACCTATTATTCTACGAAGATGGACCAAACGGTAAGCCAATGGCCATCGCCTCTTATGATGGTGACAAATCAAGGATTCCAAGCACAATTGAATTACCTTCAGCAGAGGTAGATGCAAGTGGAAATAGATTAACTACTTCGGTGAATATTGATACGGATAGTCACTATAGCTTTAAAGATGCTATGAAGAGTGATAGTAGCTTTTTTAAGGCTGAAGAAAAGTCGACTAGGACTCTAAAGGGACATATTGCTGGTTGGTTCGATACTGTAGCAGATAAAGTTGATACTATGCTTGGCAACGGCGGCAGAAATAAAATGGGTAATCTTAGTAAGGACGCATCTGATGAAGAGATACAAAAAAGTGCTCAGGCGGATGGGATTAAAGAGGAGTCCGAAAATACAAAAGGTCAGGTGCAGGCCGAGAGTGCTGACGAAATCGACCCGGACGAGAGTTCTCCTGTACCTGTAGGTGAAGGAACGGACGAGATAAAGCCGGGAATGGACACGGAGTCGGCAACCCATGCACTAACAGAACGCGCAAAAAAGGCCGCGGCGGCCATAGGTAAAGCATCAGCCATAGCAACTGCAGCAGGATACTCATGCGCCATTATGAAAGTTATTAACCAAATTTCACAAACAGTTGCTGGTATTAATAAGGCAAAAACTCTAAATTTTACAACTACTGCCCTAGAAGCCTTTGATAAAGCGAAGGCGGGAGACAGTTCTACTGAGGCTCACTACATAATGAATGGACTAAATCAGAGGGGTGTTACTCGTGACCACTATGGTAATGTGATCCCAGGAAAAGAAAGTACTTCGGCCTGGATGAGTCCAGCTATTTTAGGTTTTTTTAGCAATGGTCATTATAATATAAAGTCAAACGATCCAGTCGCGAAGAAGTTTAATTCTGAATTAGCGGTTCAGCGTGCAGTCTATCATAGCAATGAAGTAGATTCAAGCGACTATAGTGGGAATAAAATGGATCTTGGGGCTGTTCTTGCTAGGAGTTCGGGAAGCCTAGCGACATATAAGGGGTGTGTTGCTATTTCGAGGTCGGGAAACGCAATCGGTCTCTTTGCTGAAATTGCGGGAGTAATCTTAAGTGGTGGAATATCAGAATTTGTTAAAAATGTTACTGGGACCCTACTTACGATGGCGCAGGCTACAGCTATATCGCTAGCGGTGGGTGGAATTATCTCTTTTATTGTACCTACAATTGCTAAGAGTCTTGCAAAAAACTTCATAGCTAACATGACGGGAGAAGATTCTGCCTATGTTCTTGCTAGTGGTTTTCATCAATATACGGCTATGCAACATCGTATGAGCTCTGGCCATCCAACAAAGAAATCACAGTTAGCGCAAGATTATCAAGCGAAACAAGAAGTGATTGCAAATGAATCAAGGTTTGCACGAGAAACACTTAGTCCACTTGATGCAAGTTCGCCATATACCTTTATGGGTAGCATAATGAATAGTCTAATTCCAGTAGCGATGACAGTATCTTCACCAATTCAAACAGTTTCAAAAATTAGTAATGTTTTTAGTAGTTCGGTAAAGAACCTACTTCCATCCGCCTCTGCAGCCGATATGACTAAGCTTAAAACATCTGTAAACGAGAATTGTCCGTCGGCTAATGCAACTGAAGACCCACTCGTAATGGATGCATTTTGTAATAATTATATTTCGTCAGACTATTCAACGATCCATATGGCTATGGATGATGTCGTGGACCATGTCGGTAGTAGTAATCTAGATTTCGATAAAATTGATGAAAATGTTAATAATGGAAACCCCCCTGCAAAGGATGGATCGGAATTATCAAAATGGATTATAGCGTGCGCATTAAGGGAATCAAGCTTTAATGTTGCCGACAGTAATATTGCATCTGCAGTAACCCCTTCGGCGGGTGTAGGTACAGGTATCGCTAAGCAAATTACAGGCGCAGTCATCGGCACAATACCAATAGTCGGGCAAGCAATTCAACTTGCAGGTGATGTGTCAGAAGAGGCCAATCTGAAATGGATTACAGGAGAAGGATGTTCAGATGACAGCTCAAAATATTTCTCCCGCTACTCCGAAGACCAACGTCTTCTTGAGTCTGCAGGATTAATTGAACAATCCGCAGTTACCGCATATATGGATAAATATTTTGAGAAGAATCCACTTGATAACTCTGAGTCAGGAATTATTGCGCGCAAGACTGGAATGTCAAAAGAGGATGCTGAGATAGGTCTTGGGCTTATTGATTATAATACCTATCTCGCGAACTATCATCCTAAGGAAAAAGGTCCAAAGTTACCAACCAAGATCGAAGATTATCAATACGAATCATCCTCTGTTATTGCTGAAGTTCTCCCGAGCAGTCTCGTTACCCAGTTTGCTAAGTTCAGTGAACAGCGCCTCGTCACAGCAGTAGCCTAAACTTCGTCAATAGTCAAAAACGTGATAAAATAAGCATAAGGATAATAAAAAAGGAGTAATAATGTCCACAAAACTAAAATATATTGATAGCCACTGGGGCGTCTTCGCCCTGCAAGGTGTAGTCGCATTGCTATTTGGTTGGTTTGCATTATTTACTGGCTCCAGCGATGTTCAAACTCTCGTCGTTATCGTTGGTTCTGTCCTCCTATCTCTCGGCATTATTGAGTTATTCAACCTCCTCATCCGCACTAGAACTCGCAATACCTGGGGTATTTCACTCCTCATGGCTATTCTCGAAATTGGTGCCGCGCTCTCGCTCCTCTTTACCTACGAGCAAAATGTAGCCTGGCACCTCGTCGTGGTTGCCGCCTACACTATCATCCGAGGTATTTTTGAACTAATTCTAGGTCTTCGCTCAATCGATGACCTCACTGATAAATTTAGCTGGGTCCTTACCGGTATCTGTGGTTGTATTATGGGTATCGTCATTTTAAACAGTGGCCGCCTTGGTACCACTCATTTTATTAAATATTTCGGATCCTACATGATGGTCTTTGGTATCGTCAATCTTATTTATTCAATCCACAATCATGAACAATCTAAAGATTACCAGGCTGAAAAAGTTGCCGCGAAAAAAGCTAAGGCTGCTGTAAAAAACTCAGCAAAAGAACTTTTGAAAGCTGTTGAGGCTCCATCCCGCAAAATTTCTGCTAAAAAATCCGCTAAAACCACCATTAAGCATAAGTCTGGTAGCAAATCGACCAAAAAGTCTAAATAGCCTAAATAGCCTAAATAGCCTAAATAGCTACAAAGCTGCCCTTACGGCCATACAACATTCAGAACCTATGCAACATTTCAGCAGGAGTTCTATACTCTAATC
>CAUTNG010000013.1:0-13234 GCA_963539995.1 uncultured Candidatus Saccharibacteria bacterium | reverse complement strand
GGGTCTCTCTATAATATGGTAAAATAAACCTATGAAATTATCCGAAGAATTAGCCTGGCGCGGTTTTGTCGCCGAAAATACCATCAAAAACCCTGAAGAACTTGATAATCGCAAGGTCAAGAAATTCTATTGGGGTGCTGACCCATCCGCTGATTCTCTAACCATCGGTAATCTCGCCTCTCTCATGATGTGTGCTTGTTTTGTTCGCCACGGCTACCAGCCATACCTCCTCGTTGGTGGCGCCACTGGTCAAATCGGTGACCCAAAAGAAAACGGTGAACGTGATCTCAAAACCATCAACGAAGTCGAGCACAACAAGGCTTGCATTAAAAAACAGATCGAATCTGTCATTAGTCTGGATGGTGCCGCCAATACTCTTGGTGATGGCGACCCAACCAACGATCATTATGAGCTCACCATGGTCGATAACTTCGACTGGTTCAAAAACATCAACTATCTCGACTTCCTCCGCACGGTTGGCAAAACATTTTCTATGACCCAGCTTCTCGACCGCAAATTTATCCAAAATCGCATCGGTGAAGGTGGTTCTGGTATCTCTTATGCTGAATTTTCTTACACTCTCATCCAGGGCTATGACTTCCTCCACCTCTATCGCACCTATGGTGTTGATCTTCAACTTTGTGGCGCCGACCAGTTTGGCAACTCTTCCACTGGTGTCCACCTCATTAAACGCCTAGAAAACGGTAGTGCCGATGTTTGGTCCACTCCACTCATCATCGACCCAGTCACTGGTCGCAAGTTTGGTAAATCCGAAGGAAACGCCGTCTGGCTCGCTAGCTCCGATAATGGCTCTGGTAACTTCACTTCAATCTTTGACTTTTATCAATTCTGGCTCAACCAAGCTGACGAATCTGTCGAATATCTCATCAAAATCTATTCCGTTCTCGATAAAGAAACTATTGATAAAATCCTCGAGGAACATCGTGCGCATCCTGAGCAGCGTCTTGCTCAAAAAGCTCTCGCAAAAAGCGTCACCGAAATCGTGCATGGCAAAAATTCTGCCGCCGCTGCTATCCTTCTCACTGACCTTCTCTTTGGCGATCGTCGTATCGAAACTCTTTCTGAATCCGACATTGAATCAATCGCTCTTCTCCTCCCAACGATCAGACTTTCCGAAAAAGCTGGCAAAATCTCCCTCATCGATGCGCTTGTCGAAACTTCTCTCTGTTCTTCACGTTCTGAGGCTAAGCAACTAATTTCCGGTAATGCCATTTCCATTAATGGTGAGAAAGTCACCGATGTGTCTGCTGAAATTAATGCGCTCGCCGTTTTGAAGCGTGGTAAAAATAAATTCGCACTAGTTAAATAATCGCCTCACATATATCCAAGAATTATTTGTTGAGATACACGACTCTGATTTTTCCGATCTCCATTAATTTCAATAATCATCGCGTCTTATGCTTGAAAAAACTTTGACTTCAGCTATACTTGTAATTAAGAGAGCGAGGTAAGGTTTTCTATTCTTCTGTAGAGAGAAAGATCGCAATTTATTGCCGGTCAAAATAATTAATTCTAAAAAAGGACAAATATGGCAAAAGAACCAAAAGACACCAAAGAAACTACTGTACAAGATGGCAAATCTGAAGCATTGAAACTCGCCATCGCTCAAATCACCAAGCAATTCGGCGACGGCTCCATTATGAAGCTCGGCGAAAATCACAACGTTAATATCGAACTCATTCCGTCAGGATCACTCTCCCTCGACCTCGCCCTCGGTGGCGGTTATCCTAAAGGTCGCATCATCGAGATCTATGGACCTGAATCTTCCGGTAAAACTACTCTAGCACTTCACGCTATCGCTGAGGTTCAAAAAACTGGTGGTCAGGCTGCCTTCATCGATGCTGAGCACGCCCTCGATCCTTCCTATGCTGAAAAAATCGGCGTCCAGATCGACAACCTCCTAATCTCTCAGCCAGACAATGGTGAACAAGCTCTCGAAATCTGTGAGACTCTCGTCCGCTCAAACGCTGTTGACCTCATCGTCGTTGACTCAGTTGCTGCTCTCACTCCAAAGGCCGAAATCGACGGTGATATGGGTGATGCCCAGATGGGGCTTCAGGCTCGCCTTATGTCTCAGGCTATGCGCAAGCTTACTGCCATCATCTCCAAATCCAAGGCAACCGTTATCTTCATCAACCAGATTCGCATGAAACTCGGCGTTATGTTTGGAAACCCTGAAACTACCACTGGTGGCAACGCACTAAAATTCTACGCCTCAGTTCGTGTTGATATCCGTCGCATCGGCCAGATCAAGAACGGCGAAGATATTATTGGTAACCGCACCAAAATCAAGGTTGTCAAAAACAAGATTGCTGCTCCATTCCGCACTGCTGAGTTTGACATCATGTATAACGAAGGTATCTCCAAAGTTGGTGATGTACTCGATCTCGCCGTCCAATATGGCGTACTCGATAAAGCAGGTGCTTTCTTGAAATATAATGGCGAAACCATTGGCCAGGGCCGTGAAGCCGTTAAGCGCGTCTTTAAAGAAAATCCTGAACTCTTTGCTGAGATTGAAGAAAAAGTTCGCACCAAGGCCGAAGCTAGCCAGAAATAGCCAGAAAAAATATCAAATAACCCCTAAATCTGGAACGGTCCATAATTAAATAATTCTAAATAAGGCTGAAGTAAGCAATATGCCAATAATTACCAGTCTTCGCGGCGCCATGCGCGACGCAAATCGAGTCAATGTTTTTCTTGATGGTAAATTTAGCTTTTCACTCACCATCTCTGAGCTAGCTGACGCCAAACTCAGTCAAGGCCAAACATTGTCGGACGCCGAGATCGAAAAACTTAAGTCTCAGTCAGGCACTGGCAAACTCTACCAGCAAACTCTGGAGTATTGTTTTTCGAGGCCTCACTCCAAAAAAGAAGTCATCGATTTTCTCGAGCGCAAAAGACAGCGTCGCGAGCTGGCCTGGAAGCGTTTCGAGGCTCATCTCCAGAAACTAGAAACTGACGCTGCCTATGCTGAAAAAGTTAAGCAGATTCGCCAAACCACCAGGGAAAAGAATCAAAAAATCCGCGAAACTGATTTTACAGAAAATAATACTTATGAATATCGCGGCTCCGCCAAAACCAATCTTCCGTCAAAGCCCTCGGACCGCATCACGGATGATATGATCGAGCAAGTAATCTCCCGCCTCGAATCCCAAAAAGTCATCGATGACGCCTATTTCACGCGCTTTTATATTGAGAATCGCCATCAGTCGAAAGGTATCAGTCGGCGCCGTCTTATTCAAGAACTGAAGCAGAAGGGAATCTCTGATGATCTCATTTCTGACGCCTTGGTTTCAGACACTACCGGCGAGCTAGTTCGCGACGAGGTGACAGAGCTTCAAAAAATGCTCAAAAAGCAGCTTCGAAAAACTACCGACCGCCAGAAACTTATCGGTTATCTCGCCCGCCAAGGCTTCTCCTATGATCTCATCAAATCCGAAGTCGACTCTGCTCTAGCTGGTCTCGATTCGACCACTGACGACTATTCTTCAGGAAGTTATTTCTAATCAATATCGCCAAATTAATATCAACAAATAAATATCACCAAATCAATATCGCCAAATCACGTTTTTAAGAATCTCAAGATTCTATCTCCAGATTCTATTCTGTGGTCGAATTCTCGCTATGCGCGATATATTTTCCATCCTTAAATGGATTCACAAAGTTCGGCACAAAATCAAGACTTCCAGATTTTTTCATGACCGTATTCTCGTCATTTTTAATCACAATTTCAGTGTCATTAATTTCTTGCACTTCCGAACGCCCAATCACGAGTTCCGGATCAATCAAGGCCTTATAGATAGGTCTCCTCACGATCAATTGCATGATCTGAAAATTGTCCGTCACCACGGTAAAATCTTGCACGTGTCCAAGCAGACTCTTCTTTTTGCTCACTACTTTCATGTGGTCTAGTACAAACCCAAGCGCAATAATTTCGTTCAGCTTGATAATATCTCCCTGTTCAACAAACTCCTCATCAGAATCAATGATTACCCCCACCTTAGAAAATTCTCGAATGCTATTAACATCAAGAAATAGACGTTTGCGTGAGTTTATTGCCACCACCTCAAAAGCCACGATTTTCAAATAATTCGGGTCAACCACCAGCGCCTTCACACGCGCAATTTCTGTCGCCGTATGTAAACTAAGAATAGGGTAATTTAAGAGTCTTGAACCTTCGATTAACATAAGCATATTATACCATAATATAGATCACGAATATAACATAGAATATGAATAGTTAATCTCATCAGAAAAGCCTCTGTAGTCTCGACAATAAAGCACCCACAGGAACCCTAAAGCCCCTACAAAATCCCTAAGATTCTCTAAGCACCTACAAAATCCCTAAGATTCCACGCAACGCAAACTCAGTATCCACGTGGTTTCGTACCGTAATCGTCTCGATCCCCATCTCCATCACTGGGTAGTCATTGCCACCCGGTTGCGTCATGTCGCCAAAATACAAAATATCTTCCTTCGAGACACCAAGCTCCTCCATCAGATGCTGCATGCCAAATGCCTTATTCATCCCCGGCTTCACTGCATTAATACTGGTTGTCCCGCCAATTTCAAAAGTAAATCCGGGCGCTAGCTTTAAGGCTCGCTCCACAATCGTTTTGCGCTTCTCACAATCTGGATCCCAAGCGTATTTTTCCTCGGTCCCCGCCGCCTGTCCCAGTGCCGAAAATGTCACCTGAGACAAACGATTCTCAATAATTTCATCGCCAGGTTTCAGTTTATCACTCTCCCAGAAGCCCAACTCCTTCGCCGCCTGCTCAATCGCCCCTGAAATTTGCGTCACCTCAGATTCAGTCAGCGGGAAACTATAAACCAGCTCCCAGTTCCTCTCGTCATATTTCGTTCCATCATTTTGATTCGCCATCGGCGCGTAGCGATAATACTGCGTCCCCTGCGCCACAAACAAATGAAGATGCATTAATTGCGCTGGCGTCACTTCTGCCACCTCAATCAGTCTATTCACAATCTGAATCAAAAACTGGTCAAACTTCTGTCCCGAAATCGGACAGACTTCAAAATTATTCAAACACTCCGCCAAAATCCACGCCATCTCATCTGGAATCGGCGTCTTTGCCACATTTAAAGTTTGATCAATATCAAATGCAAGAATCTTTTTCATCTGCCTCCTTTTAGTGTAATCATACCCGACATTGCCGCAAAATTCCATAGCAAATAAACTTACAAAAGTAATCATACTACAGTCACTCTTTCTAAATGACCTCCAGATATCCGCATAAAATGCTATAATGAATCTATGAAAACTTACGTGATGGGCAACTGGAAAATGAACTTAACTGTTGGGGATTCCTCAATTTATCTCCAAAGGTTACTAAAGAAAATCAAACCTACGCGCGGCATCGAAATCATCATCGCCCCGAGCTTTATCTCTCTCGCCTCCTTATCTCTTCAACTTGAGCGCAATAAGTCAAAAATCAAACTCGCCGCCCAAAATTTCTATCAAAAAGATTTTGGCCCATACACCGGTGAGGTCTCCATCGCCCAGCTTCGTGGTGTTGTTACTTATGCCCTAATTGGCCACTCTGAACGTCGTTTTATTTTTGGCGAAACCAACCGTGACATCAGCCAAAAAGTTGCCGCCGCTATCCGAAATAATATCACCCCAATCCTCTGTATCGGCGAAACCGAAAATCAGCGCAACTTTGGCGAAACCAAAGATGTCTTACGCGACGAACTACTCGGTGGTCTCTCCGAGATCGATACAGAAGATGTGAAAAAATGTATCATCGCCTACGAGCCAGTCTGGGCTATCTCCACCACCAAGCAAGCTCGCTCAGCCACCCCTGATGAGATCGCCGCCTCCATCAAGATTATTCAGGAGCAACTTATCAGTATTTATGGTAAAGCTACTGCAGATGAAATCCCAATTCTCTACGGTGGTAGCGTCAATCCAAATAATGCTGGTGCTTATTTGACAATTCCAGATGTTAATGGTGTACTAGTCGGCGAATCTAGTCTCATCTCCGATAATTTTAATGAAATTATTGAGACCGCAAAACGCGTCCGCGAGTAATCCTCATCCAGCAAAACCTTAAGCAACTAAAACCCAATCTGTCGTAAAAACTTTAGGCAATAAACTCCGATCTACCGTAAATAAGACTCTAGACAATAAATAAATTCCGATCTGCCGTAAATAAAATCCTCGCCCACCTATCAAAATAAACCGCTCATGCAAATTTTCAAAATTTAAAAAATCGAGTATAATATAAAAAGAAAACAATAAGTTTATGCAGGACGAATCAAGAACTCAAGGCCAACCATTAGTAGCATCAGCTGCGCGAAGACGCATGGATTTTGCGCCTGTGCGTAGCGCTGGTCGTGCTACTGCTCCACTTCCAACCGACCGTGAACTTGAGCGCCGAAAGCTTGCGCGCCAGGAAATGGCTCGTCGCGAAGCTATCAAGCATCAAATCGAAGAGCAAAATCGTCTCAAAAACCTGAATCAGCGCCGTATCGAAGCTGCAAAACAGGAGTTATCAGAATATCAAGCCGCTGAAGAGGCTAGAAATCGCGCTCTTGAGGGTGAGCGTCAGCGTATTTTGGAACACCAACGCCAAGCTCAGCGTGAAGCTGCCGAACAGATGGCCGCTCGCCGCAAAGCCATGGAACTTGAAGCAAAAAAGCGTCTTCAGGCCGAGCAAATCCGCAAACAGCGAGCCCTTCAGGAAATGCAGCGTCGCGAAGAGGCCTCCAAAATCGCCGCCTCAAAACGCGCCACACTAAAACCACGCCAAACCACCCCATTTTTTGCCCCAAGTTCTGTCGCCATAAACTCCGCCCCAAACTCTGTCGCCATAAACTCCGCCGCCCAAAGCCACACCGCTCCGAGCCCCACTGCCTTGAACAATACCGCCTCTCTCCGCCCAGCTGGTGACACCAAGGTTTCGGCGTCTTCCCGTATTCAGGTTATCGCCTCTCCTACCCGCAAACTCTTTGGTCGTATTCGTCCAGCCGGCCCTACTCGCCAGGCTCAATCTGAATCTCAGTCAAATTTCCAGCCAAGCAACCAGCTAAATTCTCGTCTTGAACCTCAGGCAGCCCGCCCCCTAAAAACCCTTGCAGATCTTGATGACGATCTTTTTGAGGACCAACTCGAATCAGAATTTAGCTCCTCAATTAATGTCCGCCGCTCCACTCAATCAAGTCGCGCCAAGCAAGTTATTAAAAATGATTCTGATGATTTAGAAGACCTTTTAATGAGCGCCTTCGACGAGCCATCTGAAAAGAATAATTCAGTAAAAACTACAGCTAAAAACCCAGTAAAAACCCCAGTAAACGATCGATCAGTAGAAAATCTAGCAAACAATATTACGCAAAATGCTACACAAAATACCGCACAAAAAACTGCGCTAAGAACAGCACTAAAAATCTCAGGCAACACTTCAGAAAAAACCTTACAAAAACTCGATTCCACCTCTGATACATCCGAAAATAATATGAATTACATCCTCGGTGGTCGCTCTCCTTTCATCAACACCGACAAAATCATCAAGCGCCCACTCTCTGACTCGACTCGCGAAAATGCTGCTCGCCTCGATGATCAAAATGAAGAGGAGTCGTCATCTCCAGTCAGACCACGCAAAAATGTCTATGAAAAGCGCGATCATAGTAAAAAATCAGCCAAAAAGACCACAACCATGATCGTTGAAGACCGTCCGAAAGGAATTGGTATCTCTCTCGCTATCGCCATCACACTCATGATTATCCTCGGCACCATCGTTGGCGCTTTCATCTATTTTGCCTTTTTCCAATAATAAAAAGAGTATTAGAAAATACTCTTTTTTGTTTTTTTGAATTAAAAACCTTCTGAATAAAACCTTGAACTAAACCTCCTGAATAATTATTTTTAAATCTAAGTTTTTATATAAAAACATATAAAAATGTATAAAAACACAAAAAAGAACATAAAATGTTCCTTCTTATCAATCAAATCTCTTTGTTGTGGTGCGAGTGGAGAGAATCGAACTCTCGTCCCAAGTTTGGAAAACTTGTATACTAACCGTTGTACTACACTCGCATATCTTAATTCTCTCCGCAACCCGGAGGAATTATGGGGTGGGAAATCGGAATTGAACCGACGACCTTCTGGACCACAATCAGACGCTCTAACCAACTGAGCTATTCCCACCATTTTGTAAAAATACAAACTAGACTGACTTGCGACTCGCGTCAAGCATCCTCGAATCTAGTACTGCCATTATATCAAACCACTCTATTCTTTACAAGAATTTACCTACTTTGGCCCAAATTTCATGCCAAAATTATTGGTGAACCGCTGTGTGTTGCTGATTGCAGAGTTTAATCCTGCCTGCCCAGTCCTCCCCACTCCCCCGCTTTGTCCAGCTCCATAGTTATATCCACCCCCATAACCTTGTCCAGCTCCGTAATTCTGTCCGCCCCCATATTTCTGTCCGCCGCCATAATTTCGCTCAACGCTCCCCCCAAAGTTTGGTGCAAACCCATGCCCACTGCTCGCGCCGCTGCCGTATCCGCCCCCGTATCCACCCCCGTAACCTCCAGCATTCCCGCCAGTATTCCCGCCACGCTGCGTCATTTCTTGTTTCGCCATCGCCGCGTAGTCCTTATAGTTATTGGCCTCCTGTCGCCTTGCTCGGTCATCACTATAGCGGTAGCCACCCTGTGCTACACCAGTCTCACTTCCAGCATTCCCACCGCTCAAGCCACTTGCCCCATTCATGCCACGAGGACTGCCTGGATCACTAATACTACCAGCACTATTACCGCCGGCAGAAAAACCATTTCCACCGTTTTCGACACCCCTCCCGCGCTCGAACATAGAAATGTTTCGCTCCCTCGCGCTCGCCACTTGCGCCGCCAGACTCGCATTCTCATATCCGCGTACAAACTTTCGATTTTCCGACAGCTCCTGGCGCTCCTCCACCGTCATTCCGCGCGAGGCCGCCCCAATTCTCCCCTCATTCTGCGCCCCCGCATAGCCAGAACTGTGAAAAAAGTCATCTCGATCCTCGTCTCGCACCGAAAACGAACGCGCCAGACTCTGATCATTCATCGCAAAGTTGTTTCCCATACTCTTATCTTAACATAACCAGCATCAATATCGCTAATATCAATATCGCTAACCAAAATTGCTAGCAAGAGCGCAACGCTATAGAAAATTAAAAGCAAGAAATAAATTAAAGATAAAAATATCACAACGTAAATAAAGTAGATAATTAGGAAACTATATTAAATAATAAAGTAATAATTTTACAAGCAGAGCGGAATAACAAAGTCCTCAAGTCTCTACGCTTGACAAAATGCTTATAATATAGTATAATCACATCACTGTTGAATAGCTCAACAGTCGCTCTTTACTAGAGTGAAAAATATCATTTTTGGGTTAGAAGGCCCCAGGAGGGAAAAATGAAGAACGGAAATAGTTTCTTGGATGGACTCAACGCAGTGCGTGGGACGCTTGGCATGTCCAAGCTTAACACGACTTCGAAGGAGTCTACGAGCAAGAAGAAGACTTCAGCAGATCAGCCGAATGAAGCGACAACGCCTGAAGAACTTGCAAGGCTGGTGGAGTATTCCAAATCCATTGCTGGTTTTCAGGATCTTGTCAAGCTCAGTGAAGGTGAATTCACTGATGACATGAAGTCACTTATTGATCTCGCGCTATCGAAGAACCCCAAGGCTCTTGAGTACTTCAACAATAACGCTGATGAAAGAACCTGCAGTTACAAGGTTATTCAGGGTTGTGTGGTTGTATTCACCAATGGCGAGAAACATGTGTTTATTGCTACTGAGCCGGCGATCGCCCTCATGATGAAGAATGAAGGTTCCCATATGGAGGCTACCCTCGTCACAGTTAAAATGCGTGACAATGAGGTGGTTGAGACGAGAGTCGCAACCAAAGCCGAGATTGAGGCCTACCATGAGGCGAAGGCAAAGAAGTAATATTTTCACTCTAAAATCCCCCGAAATTTGGGGGATTTTTACTTGTCTAAAAAAGTCATTGTAAACATAAGTAAAATCATGATATAACCATTGACATTTATCATCAAATATAGTATAATCACGTCAGTCTGAGGAACGGCGTAAGACCCGCATCCAATAATGACGACCATTAAAAACCGAATCATCCCAGGTTCTGAATGAACCTGTTAATATAGATGTAACTAGACGTCACACACCGTGGCAGCCCAACGATTAGGGAGGCACGGTGCCTCCTTGATCAGTCAACCTACTTCAAAAGTAGGACGAAAAAGGAGGACATTATGTCAATTGTTGCTACTATTGGTTTCTGGATTGCGTTATTCGTATCCACCTACCTTCTCCAGGACGGAATTGTTGAACTCGCCAGAAGAAATAATGACGATGTTCGTTCCGTTTCATCCACCTCTTGCTTTGGAGCCATCCTGGCTCTGGAGGTATTGTTCACAGGACTCCCATACGTGCTTTTTAAGCAGGTATTCCCTGGAACGGTATTTGCAGTTATTCTACACTGCGCAGGAGTGGTTCTCTTCGGTTTGTTTATCTGCAAAGCAATTTGTCAGTTATACAGACTCCTTTTCGCATTTGGAGCATATGTCGTTGCAGTTATTCTTACTGCAAATGGTACATATCTCTCAACAAGACTGGATTACATGTCAATCATCTCGATTGTACTTGTAACTAGCCTGTTGGCCGTTACAGCTCGCTTCTTTATTTTCAGACATACCGAGAATGAAGAGGAAGAGGTCACCGAATCGGAAGAGAATGAAGAAAATTTCTCTGAGGATTCACCGGAGGTGAAGATCCCGTCATGGGTATTCACTTTAGTGCTTGTTGTTGTTTTCTTATTTGCGTGCAAGTTTTTCTTGTCGCAGATGGGAATAATCTAACATCCCCTGGGAAAGGGAAGAAGGAGGAAAATATGAAACTCAATAACTTGCAAAAAGGCCTGCTCGCAGGCGCAGTTGCTATCACCGTGCTTGGCGTCAGTGTACCTTGGGCTAGAAGTCTTAGCCCCAAGGCCAATGTCGAGACAACTGCTGCAACAAGCGTTGATCTTGATAAGACCAAGGCCGACCTTACGGTTGACCTTGACAAGCTGATGCCCAAGAAGGCATTCCCGGAAGTTTCCAGGGAATTCCTCGATTCCAGTATGCCGATCCAGAATGGTCCCCGTGTGGACAAAGCTGGATTCAGCACGGCCCTGACTTTTCCGTTCACTGGCGCGAGTCAGCAGGATGATCAGACCTATTCACTTGAAACCATCAAGGGATGGTGGAATGGTGAGCTGGTTGAGGAAATTATAAGGAACCCGGTTTACGGGGTTGCCGTAGCAAGAGCCTTATCTGAACTTCGTTTCAGTGATGGCACTACGCTCGGCGATCTCAATCCTTGGCTGAAGGAGTTTATCGCGAAATACGATAGCTTCTTTGTTGAGGGTAAGAAAGGTAACTCGGAATTCTTGACTACCGAATACGCTGATGGTCCTATAAACGTCAATGACGATTATAACCGTTATGCAGTCGGTGTCATTTTCCTGGTGCAACGCTTCGTTCCTACGGAAGTCCGCAGAACTTATGCGGTCAGACATTGGGGACTCAAGCCCGCAAATGACATCAGTCCTAACTTCGTTAGGGCAGAGGTCTTTGAGGATCCTGAGAACAGAGATGCCATTGTGGCATATCTGACCTCCAAGTCTGGAACAAAGATGCTTAGCATTGCATTTAACGTGCACGATAAGCGTCCGATGATCCCGGAGAAGCAGCCGACTCCCGAGCCGGAAACCACTCCTGAGACCAGAACGCCGGAAACTACTCCTGAGACTAAGGTTCCTAAAACGAACCCGAAGCCTAAGAAGAAGAAAAAGCCGACGCCTGATCGGGAGACCACTCCTAGAGAGACTACCCCGCAGGAGACTACTCCGAGGGAAACCACTCCTAGAGAGACTACTCCTAGGGAAACCACACCTCACGAGACCACTCCGACTACTACTCCTGATGACAATCAGAAGAAGAGAAGTAAGGACCCCGTGAATAATGGTGGCGGTAAGCGTGGTGGCGGTTCCGCAACTATGGGAACAGACGAGATTGAGGCTAGAGACCCCAAGCTCGAGACTGGCAAGGGCCATGGAGATCCTGCAAAGGAAACTCCGGAAACCCCGACTCAGGATGTCTCTCATCATACTGATCCGGTCGTCAACATTGACCAGAACAAGATGAATAAGGAGACGGATGCGGTGCACGGAAACACCAGGAATAAGGTTGATACACATGAAAATGTGTCGACTGGAAAACAGGAAAATACTAATTCCGGTAGCAATACTGGCAACGACAGCGGGAATGCAACACCTCCTGCTGGAGACGGAGTCGAATTCAACCTCGACTAATTAGTTACGACATCTATCGCACCTTTCCCAGCGGTCTCACCCGAGACCGCTGGATTCCTTGTTAATTCTGAATTTGAGATGATTCGGTTTTGCGTGGTAGACGAAAATTAACAATTCGGCTAGTAAAAGCAGTGAAAAGAATATTCATCAACGCTTAGCAAAACCAACATTATATGATATAAGATATTATAAAGATAATGACTATTTATAAAATAAGAAAGGAGCTTTTATGAAAAAAGCACTTAAGATCGTATCTGTAGCTACTCTTTCTGTAGCTGCTGGTATTGCTGCCGTCTCAACCGTCTATGGTTGGGGTGACAACGCTGGCGGTCGTCCAACTTACTCTATCGCGGACATCAACGCTGGCAAACTTGGCGACAAAATCGTCATGAACTCTATCAAAGATGACGACTCTTCACTTACTGAAGCAGAACGTCAATCTGGAGTTACCACTCCATTAACTGATGAACGATCTTTTATTGGTATTCGTGATGAGGCTACTGGTGACCATGGTAAAAATAACGTCTGGAACATTGGTAACGTTAACATTGAAGAAGGTAAAACCTATATTGTTCGTATGTATGTTCACAACAACAACCCTAAGGGCGTAAATGCAATTGCTAAGGATGTTACTGCTCAGGTTGACCTTCCAAACCTAGTTTCTAAAGAAGCTCGTATTACTGGTTTTATCAACGCCAGCAATGCTACCCCATCTCGCTATTGGGATTCACTAAATCTTAAGAGCGCCGATGACCGTAGTTTTTATTTAGACTATGTTGAAGGTTCTGCTCTCTTTGAGAACAACGTCTGGAAAAATGGTATCACTCTTTCAGA
>CAUTNG010000012.1:0-15181 GCA_963539995.1 uncultured Candidatus Saccharibacteria bacterium | reverse complement strand
CCAGAGGTCTCACAGGTACGGGCGTAAAGTTCGTCAATTCCCTGTTCGGTGGCGATTTTACGAATCCATTGACCATTCATCCAAAGGATTTTAACTTCATCAAAGCGAGCGCCAGAATTCTGAATACGGTGGACAGAAAACTTTTCGATAAGCTCTTCGAGTGAATAAATTTCTTGTTCAGTACCATCATTCCATCCGAGACAGGCAAGATAGTTGGTCATGGCTTCTGGTAAAATACCGTCGTCACGATATTCGGTGACGGATTTTGCGCCATCGCGTTTACCAAGTTTTTTATGGCCGTTTGGTGCCAAGATATGTGGTAGAGAGACAAAAATGTGGCGTGGAACTTCGAGTGCATCGTAAAGCGCAAGATAATTTGGGGTACTTGAAAGATATTCGACACCGCGGGTGATGTGACTACATTCCATTAAGGTATCATCAACGATGTGAGCAAAGTTATAAGTTGGAAGACCGTCACCTTTAATAAGGATAATGTCGTCGCAAACTTCAGGGCCAGTATGAAGGTCGCCCATTACTTCGTCATGCCATGAATATGCTTTTGGAATAGTCTTGAAACGGATTGGCAAGCCTTCGTGCCAAGTTGGGGGATTTTCTGGACGGTGGTTACGATAGAGGTAAGGAACTTTTTTAGCCTCATCTGCTTTACGATACTCGTCGATTTTTTCACTCGAGGTATCGTCGGCATAGGCGCGACCTTTTTCAATTAATTTTTTTGCCCATTCGATATAGATGGCTTTACGTTCGGTTTGAACGTAAGGTACGTGTGGGCCACCGACGATTGGACCTTCGTCCCATTCGAGGCCGAGCCAGCGGAGAGTATCGAAGATCAATTCGGTAGCACCCTCAACAAAACGAGCCTGGTCAGTATCTTCAATGCGAAGGATAAACTGTCCGCCTGCTTGCTTTGCAATTAAGTATGGATAAATGGCACTTCTAATATTGCCAATGTGGATATAGCCGGTTGGGCTAGGTGCGAATCGGGTGCGAATTTTCTTCATAATAAGATAAGTATAGCACCTTTTTTATTCTATAGAGAGGTTACGATATTCTTGATTTGTTTTTTGGTGAGTTCACCTTGGAAATTATTGATTTTATAGACAATACCAGCGTTAACCCAGGCGGCGTTAGATCCACTAATGTATATTGTGATTCCCTGCTCGCGGACAGAGTCATAATTCTCGCCCCACTTAGTTTTTACATAACGGTTCAAAAGGGCGTTGCTATCCCAAGGGAGTTTTTCTTCAGTGAGGGTGAACTTTGCTTGATTTGGGCCAGTGAAATCCATGGCGACACTATTATCTTGTGTGGTGTAGACACCAGAAAGTCGATATTCGCGAGGTATATAACTAGGATAGGTAGCCTGGATACCGGTTTGCATGGCGGCGACACGTACGGAAATGTCTGGCATGTTGGTTTGTGCAATAAAGAAGAGGCTGGCAACTACTGCAGTGGAACAGAAAAGAGCAAAAGCAAGTCTGGTACTTTTTTTATGGATCGATTTTTTCACCGGTTTTACGTTTTTTGGCTGAGTGGCAGCAACGACTTGTTTGGCTTTTGGATCTTCACTCATTCTGCTAAAGGCCGACTCAACTGAGCTAGTGGTCATATTGGCGGCTGGGATGGCAGCCCTTGTTAGTTTCTTTGCTGGACTTTTAATGGAGGCTTTTGGTTTCAGGCTTGATTTGACCAAAGGCTTTACAAAAGACTTCTTACTCTTAGTAAAGATAGCGGTTGGTTTTTCGATGTTCTCGAGAATCTGTTTTTCTTGCTCAGAGACTGCTGAGAATGCACGGTCCATTCTTGATTGTTGATCAAAAATAGGGGTGAATCCACTAGGGTTTTGTTGAATTTTTTCAGCTGCTTTGCGAATAATAGCAGAGGTGGTATAAGGATTTTTGACACTGCGAGGGGTGACTGGCTGGGCTGATTGGACTGATTGGGTTGGGTGAGCTGGTTGGGTTAGGTGGACTGGTTGGGCTAACTGAACTGGCTGAGTTGGATGAATTGTCTGAGCTGGCTGGATTGTTTGAGCTGGCTGAGACTCGCGCATTTTTGGTTCGTATTTTGGGAAATGTGAAATTGCGGTTGGGTGAGTTTGGCGTGGTTTTATTTCGGTACCATCAGAAATATTGACGTGAAAGGAGGATTTTTTTGGTGCAGCTTGAGCTTGCTTATTCTTGAATGTAATGCTGACGGAGTTTTGATTTTGAATCGAAGGAGTAGTTTGAGCGACTGGTCGACGAACATAACGACGATTTAATGTGGCAGATGCCTGTAGGATATGGTGGGTACGGCTACTTGTTATATCCTGACCAATAATCTGTCGTTGCATTGTTTATCTTCCTCACTCTTTATTACGCTTGTCGTTATTATAAACTATATCGGTTTGGAAAAGCAATACCATTTAAGAAAAAAGAACATGTTATAATATATGAAGTATGGACATTGATAAACGTAAACGCAATAAGATGATCCGCGTAATTTTCGTGGACATTATTATGTCTCTTGCCGTAGTGGCGTTAGTCTTTGTATTAGTCGCAATTGTAGAGGGGTGGCGTCTCAGTTCTAATTTGAAATTAGAACAGAACGGAATGGCGCAGATTGAATCATTGCCAACTGGTGCCAAGGTGATCATCGATGGTCGACAGGATTTTAATGAAACAAATATTTCAAAATTACTATCGGCTGGTGAGCATGAAATTGTATTAAAAAAAGAGGGGTATGATTCTTGGTCGAAGAAAATTCGGATTGTTTCAGGTCTTTTGACGAGACTAAGAAATCCACGCCTATTTAAACAAAATCGTACCACGGAAAACGTAGCGGATTTTGAGGCTTTGCGTTTTTTGTATGCTTCTCCTGACCATCGAAGCTTATTAATTGCTTCAAATCAGACAACAAAATGGCAATATATGACTTCGCTGGGCGCTGACAAGGTGGTGGCTGAAACTATTGACGTGAAGGGGATTTTTTCAAACACCAGTGATGGGAATTTTTCTGGTGAAATTCTTGAAGTAAACTGGAATGAGACTGGCGAAAAGGTGTTATTAAAGGTGAAGCGTGGCGACCAGGTCGAGTGGGGGGTAATTAATCTGAAGAAGGTAAATGAAAGCGTAAATTTGTCACAGGCGATTCTGAAGTATACTGATAAAAATCTTAAGAAGACTGATGCTGATAAAAAGAATGAAGCTGAGAAGAAGGACACAGCCGAGCAAATAGAGACGAAGCATGCACTTTCTAATGTGATAATTGAAGACGCTTCGGCGAATAAGTTTTTAGCGCTAGTGGATGGAAATTTGCAAGAGATTGATATTACGGGGAGAAGTTTATCGGAAGCTTATTTAAAAAATATTGCGCAGTTTAAATTATCTGGTTCAGAAGTAATTTATTTAACTAATGTTGAAAAAGATAAAAGACAAATTGGTATCTATAAATTAGGTGACAAGGGTGGGATTGAGCTTGAAACGGTTGTGCGTTCAAAGCGTGATGCAACGATTTATCTTGGTATTTCAGACTTTGATAATAAGAAATACCTAAGTGTAGTGGTTGATGATTTGTTTACTATTTATCGTGCGGATGAATATCCAACTTACGGTAATAATGATAATTTGCCAGAGAAAATTAATGAGGAGAAGCTTGGGTTTACGCCAAAGAGATTTATAAAATCGTCAAATGGTGAATTTTTCATTGCGGAAACTGATAATAAATTTGCTTTATATAATCTTGATCTTGAAGAAGTGAATGTGGTTGAGCATGCAAATACGAATATTTCTTGGCTGGATAACTATATGATGTTTGACGTGGTTGACGGCAAGATGGAAGTCTTTGATTTTGATGGAACTAATCACAGGACGATTTTGAATAACAATATTGCGGCAGGATTTGACGCTGTAATTAACTCAAATGATAGATATTTATATTATGTCGTGAAGACAGATAATGGATATAGCTTGAAGCGAGATAAGCTATTTTAGAGAGAAGCTATTCTAAAATAACCATTGTTTAATCAATAATTAATAATGGGAAATAGATAATAGAAGAATAAAAAATGGGATTTTTTGATATATAATATCCTGATTTTTTAGGATATTAATCCTTTTGATTGGTAAGCCAGCGCCAAACTCGATCAAAGAATGAACGTTCGTTGGCTGGCATAATGGAAGAACTTTGGGTCTTACCTTCAGCGTTATTGTCATTTTCTGCACTATTTTCCTGATTGGCAATTTCTGTAGTTTCCTTTTGTTCATAGGAAGGATTGATTTGTTCAGCCATTACGAGAAGACGATAGCGATCAGAACCGAGTGGTGTGCAGGTGATAAGGGTGAGGATTGGCTTATCAATTTTGTAAACTAGGGCCGCCACATTGGTTGGCTCTACGGTTTCACGTTTATAAACTTTATATGTGTAGCGTACGGAATTGTAGTTGACATAAATGAGGTCACCATCAACTAGGCGTTCGAGGCCGGAGAAAATAAACTTATATTGATTGTTGCTATAGATATCGCCAGCAGAGTGCCCGGAAATGACAAGATTACCAATTTGGCCTGGCATAGCATCGGCGCCAGGAATCTTGAACTGTGCTACACCGTGGTTCATGGCATTATTGATGGTTGCCGTATCGTTTGAAATGTTGAAAAAAACTGGGACGTCGACGTTGAGTTTTGGGATTAAAAGACGAGGGTCGGCGGTTGGGGCTTCAGAAACAGTTGGGTCAATGGCGGTAATGCCAGTATCCTTGGTGTTCCCTGGTGCGATATAGGCCATGATTGGAGCAAAAATTAAGCGGTTATACTGTAAGAAAAGAACAAAGAGGACGGAAAAAACGCCGGCAAAAATTGGGACGAATTGTTTATGACGTTTGGAAAGTTTGAAGCTGGAATTAGCCTTTTCGCGAATACGTTCACGAAGACTAACTTCAACTTGCTTAGCACTGGCTTCGGTTCTGGCTATGGAGTCTTGTGAGAGATAGGTGTTGGTCGAGACTGCTTGGGCGCTGAGCTTAGATTTTTCGTTTTCAAGATATTTTTGAGCAGCTTTAGCATAGTACTCGCTGTAATATTTCTGGTAATAATTTTGCCAATCAGAGTGATATTTTTGCCAATCTGGTGCTTGTTTTGTGAGATTGATCGGAGCCTGCTTAAGGGAGCTACGATTTTCTGAATTATATTTTTGAATTAGTTCGCTGCGCAAAGTTTGCTCGCCGAGCATGCGGTGTTCAATGCGATGCTGATTGCTATGTAAAAAAGAGAGAGCGGCAAAAGAACGATTCTGTTTGAGGCGATTGAGGGATGAATTTTGCGGTTGTTGGGTTTCGGAAAGATATTGGCGGCCGGAAGGCTGAATAGCAGTGTTGTTCTGAGTGGTGGTATTCTGATTGATGGTGGTGTTATTCTGATTCTGTGCAGCAGAAAGCGAGCCACTATTTGAATAAGCAGCCAGAACTTTATTGCGAGCGAGTTCAGTAACAGTTTGTCTCTGTCGATCGTTAGAAGATAGCCCACCATCTTTTGGATTCATGTGTTAATTATATCATTTTTTAGGTTATGTTTGATAAGTTCTGCATGAAAATCAGGATTTTATGGTAAAATAGAACTGTTATGGGCGAATGGCGGAATTGGTAGACGCGCCAGACTCAAAATCTAGTTCCAGCAATGGAGTGTGGGTTCGATTCCCACTTCGCCCACCAATATTATTTATTTATGATTTTTGGTAGGATCCGCTAGGGTCTTTTTTGTTAATCAAGATTTAGATTTTTGTTTTTGGTGTGTTCTTCGCCGACGTTTTTGTATTTTTCAGGGACAATACAGACGATTGGAATATTGTGATACAAAGCATGTCTTATAATTAAATTATCTTGGAGGTGGTATGAAAAATGAAAATAAAGGCCTATCAAAGACAATTAACATAGTACGGTGCGCCTGATTTTTCGTAATTATCGACAGAATGTATATCTTACAAGAATCAGCGGACTTAGTGGGAGAAGCCAGTCAAGTCTCCGAAATAAATCAATTGTGAGAGAAGATATGTCTTATAATTAATTATCCTATTTGCTTATAATTAAAACGCTTTAATTCTGGCGCAATATCATTATATGTCTTCCCAGCCAATAATCCTCCGGCAATAAAATCTTCTTGCGTTACGTCAGCCAATGCTATATCTGGTATTTTAAAGTCTGATTTTTCTTTTACCGTATTAAATTCAAAATCCATCAATACGAGACCTTTTAGCCCGTCAACAAAGATATCGATTTCAGCCATTTTGCCTTCAATTTCTATATTATATCTGTCTTTAGTTACTCGTTTTTTACTGCAACTAGATAATGTCGTAAATTCTTCTTCAGTTAGCGGTATTGTCTGCTCAATCTGCTCAGAAGCATTCCCTTCTACGACAGGCATTTTTTTAGTCATTTCATATTTCTCGCCTTTTTGACGCAGCCTAAGATGTGAATGTTCCGGCGTATCTGGAATATAGATATCAACTATACGTGTTGGCCTTATTGTTTTAATACCCTCTGGTAATTCTTTTGCTAAAAAAGTAAGTTCTAATTCTAATTCTTGATTCATTTCTCTCCTACTTATATTATAAACCTTTATTTTCTAAAATATAATCACAAACCTTTTTGAATCCAGCGATATATTTATCGACAATATCAGATTCGTCAGAAAAAGTCCAAATCGGAATTTTAATAAATTGCTTAACATACTGTTCTGCGATATGAAAATCTTTTTGTAGTGGTAAATTATTAGGATATAATCTGCCAAGTAGTTTGTTTGGTTCGATAAATAATGGTAAAGTATTTAAGAGGCCAGTAGAACCAGGTATGTCGACCTCAACTAACCCCTCCGCACGTAAGGCATCTACAAATTTTTCTTTAGTAACACCATATGCGTTTTTCTCGATATACTGCAAGCCGTATGCGTACCAAGATTTTATTATGTTATCCTCTATTGTCGGAGTCTTAAGGAAAGGATATCCTTTTAGTACTTTAGTAATTCTCGTAGCATACTCGTTTCTTGTTTTTAAAAAATCGTCTAAATGTCCAAATTGCTCATCTGCTATCGCTATCGCTAATGGATGCGCCCGCAACTTTAATCCCATACCTGTAAGATAATACTTGTATAAATCATCCGATTTATCGATTTCATTTTTTGGACGTTTGTTGTAATGACCTTGCAACAGTGCTCGATTAAATAATTTCTTATCGTCCGTTAAAATTATTCCTCCTTCACCGCCAGTAACGGTTTTCTGTCCTTGCAGACTCCAAGCCGCAATATCGCCAAAAGTACCAACTTTTTTACCATATATCTCTGCACCGTGAGCGTGTGAGCAATCCTCTAGAAGATAAATATGTTTTTCTTTACAAAAATCAGCGATTTTTTGGATATCTCTTATTGGAACCCCCCACATATGTGTTACGATAATCGCTTTTGT
Organism: uncultured Candidatus Saccharibacteria bacterium; assembly: GCA_963539995.1. Taxonomy (GTDB): domain Bacteria; phylum Patescibacteriota; class Saccharimonadia; order Saccharimonadales; family Saccharimonadaceae; genus Nanosyncoccus. The sequence goes on along the minus strand of CAUTNG010000012.1, from coordinate 7,732 downwards.
GTTATTGGTATAATTGTTTTTAACACTATCAAATGAAATATTTCCTTCGTTATCACTGTCGCAGAAAATTGGTTTTGCTCCAAAATACATCATCGGACTCACGGTGGCATGAAAAGTATAAACTGGACATAATACTTCGTCGCCATTTCTTAAGCCAATAGCTTCAAACATGGAGAATATAGCAGATGTACCGGAATTAAAGAGAAGCGCATATTTTTTCTTGTGGTAATCTGCAAATTTTTTTTCAAATTCTCCAAAAATACCAGAATTATCATAAATCGAAATAGTTTCGTAAAGTTGTTTTATGACCACTTTTTCTGTATCATTTGTGATTCTTGGCCAATTGAATTTCATTTCGGCATCTTTCGCTATCTTTTCTCCCCCGAAAATTGCAAGTTTTTCCATCATGTTATCCTTTCTTTAATTCGTTAAAATAATTGATGGGATTTTCTGCCTTATGCGCTTTAGCAGAAATATATGAAGCTTCTAAAAACGAAACTTGCTTTATATACTCATCTATAATTCTTCCTTTATATTCGCCACTAATAATCTTTTCGTGAAAATCTTCCAATTGATCAATTATGGCAGATGGCCATCCTCCCAGTCTGGATAGGTGCTCTACCTCTTGTCCGGTGACATCTAATCTCACCAACTCGCCACGCCTGACAGATACACTACCATCTGAACCATAAGCAACAAGATATTCATCTTTTTCCGGATAAACCCTAGAAACAACAAGGCTACCCAGAATCCTTTCGTTGTCGTTAGCTATATCATTATAAGAAAAATCAATAAATGCTGTATCCTCTACATCATATTGTTGATTTTTGCGATTACCAGTAGAAATCTTGCAAGTTATCGAATCTGGAAGCCCAAAGTACCAAACTAATAAATCCACATAATGATAACCCATATCCGCTAATGCTCCACCATAAGCCACATCTTTTACGGCGCGCCACCCAATAGAAATGTCCGCTATATTCATAGTATAGCGGGCCTCTATTGCGTATATTTTGCCGATTCGTTTAACTAATTGCTCAAAAGATTTGAATATCGGGTTATATCTCCTTTGTAGTGTCACAAATAATGAAATATTATTTTCTTCTACAATATCTTTTAGTTCGGAAGCTTCCTTTAATGAAATAGCAAATGGCTTTTCTTTTATAATATCAACTTTGTCAGCAGCTACTTCTTTAATTATTTTTAAATATTCACTATGTGGAACAGCAATAAGAGCAACGTCAATTTTTATACTAATTTTCGACCTTAACTTTAAGTATGTTTGTGCCGAAACAGTGTCGTATTCTTTAGCGATTTTCTTCGCGTGCTCCTCATCTATATCGACAACGCCGACGAGATTGTATTTTTTGCTTTCCCGAATGGCCGGAAGATGATCCTCGAGGCTTTGATGTCCAAGACCGATTACTATTATATTTAAAACTTTATCGTTCATAGACCTCCTTCAAATATAAAAAACGACAACCGTTCTAGGTTGTCTACACCAAATATCGAAAGTTTAAGCTCTCGTATCTTTTGAACAGTTGCCGCTTTAAAAGCTCAAACCTATCCAAAATGATACGTTTCGATATTTAATGTAGACAACTTTATTATACCATAATCTGAGGAATATGCTTACTTTTCATATCTTCTCTCACAATTGATTTATTTCGGAGACTTGACTGGCTTCTCCCACTAAGTCCGCTGATTCTTGTAAGATATACATTCTGTCGATAATTACGAAAAATCAGGCGCACCGTACTATGTTAATTGTCTTTGATAGGCCTTTATTTCTGGTATAATTAATCTATCTTGGAGGTGGTATGAAGAATAATGAAAATAAAGGTAGAGTAAATCGGACAATTGTTGTGATCTGTGGAGTCTTGCTTGGGGTTGTACTGATGGCTTTTGGCGTGTATCGCAATATTAATTCAGAATATTCGAAACTAAATTTGCCAACAGCGGAAAAAATTCAGGCTGAGATTAATGAAGCTTACCAAAGATTAGAAACAGATCGCAAGGCATTGCTGGACGAATTTGATAAAAATGGTAAAACTGCCGAATATGATGCGATTAGTCGTAGAATTCAGGAGAGAGAAGTCGAAAGGGCGAATCTTGAGGAGAGGATGTTTCGAATCAATAATCATGAATATGATGGGGTGAAGAAAGATACAATCAATAAATCAGTGCCATTCTTTGTGGGTGGAATTGTAGTGATTTTGGCGACATTAATAATTTCAGGTGTGCTATTTTCACTTCAGCAAGGGCGCAAGAAAATAAATAAAAATATTAAGGGTTTGTAGGATTTTATGACTGAGAGACAACTTGAAAAGTTGGAAAAGAATTTTGAGGGGGATGGTTTTTGTGGGCTAACTTCTAAAGAGGTTGAGGAACGCAAGAAAAAAGGATTAGCCAATACAGCGGTGGAAACGCCGTCAAAAACGATTGGCGAGATTATTGCATCAAATATTTTTACATACTTTAACTTTGTTTTTCTGTTCATTGCGGCTTTGCTTATTGCGGTTCGTTCTTTCCGAGATTTAAGTTTTTTGCCTCTAATTGTTATTAATTCCCTGATCGGTATTCTGCAGGAGCTTCGGGCGAAGCAGATACTAGACAAGTTAACAGTCTTGCATTCTCCAGAAGTAATGGTAGTGAGGGATGGTAAGGAAGTAAAAATTAAAATTCACGAGCTAGTAATGGACGATATTATGGTGATGGTTTCTGGAAATCAGATTCCAGCCGATGCGGTGGTGATTGGCGGTGAAGTGGCGGCGAATGAATCACTACTCACGGGTGAGTCGGATGACGTAATGAAGCGAGAGGGTGATGAATTGTTCTCTGGTAGTTTTATTGTCTATGGAAAATGTTTTGCGCGAGTAATTCGTGTCGGTAGTGAATCTTATGCGGCAAAACTAACCATGAAGGCGAAGGAGATTCGCGTGGGTGAACAGTCGGAGATTTTGAGATCACTCAATAGTTTTGTGAAATTAGCCGGTATCGCAATTATTCCAATCGGTATCATTATGTTTGCACAACAATATTTTTTGCATAGTGCGACGGCAAAGATGAGTATTCAGGCGATGGTGGCAGCGATTATGGGGATGATTCCAGAAGGTTTATTCTTATTGGCATCTGTAACTTTGGTACTTTCGGCAGTACGTTTGGCTCAGAAAAAAGTTCTTGTGCATGATATGAAATGCATTGAAACGTTGGCGCGAGTAGATGTTTTATGTGTAGATAAAACTGGAACAATTACGACGGAAAAAATGAATGTCGAGAGGGTGGTTGAAATTTTGAAAAATTCTGCGGGATCCGATAGTCTAGATACGACTTCCCTGCTCGATTTTGTTAGCGAGTTTCAGGCTGAAGATAATGAAACAATTCGAGCAATAAAGCGATATTTTTTGAAGAACCATGGGAGTGAAGTGCAGGAGGAAGCGAGGAAGCAGCTTGCGAAGACTTGTGGCAAGATGGAACGCGTTTTGGGATTTTCTTCAAAATATAAATATAGTGGCGTGCAGTTTAAGAATCATATATTTGTGATGGGCGCACCTGAATTTGTTTTACGTGACGATTTTTTAAAATATGCGGATAAATTTAGCAAGTTTACGGAAGACGGTTATCGAGTTTTGGTATTTGGTGAATATATGGGGAGGTTGGATTCTGAAAATTCTGAAGTGGCATTAAATGAACGGGTAATACCGATACTGGCAATCGTTTTATCGAATGAGATTCGAGAGACTGCGCCGGCAACCTTTGCCTACTTTAAGGAACAGGGGGTTAAGATTAAGGTGATTTCTGGTGATAATGCGAGAACAGTCTCGGAGGTTGCAAAACAGGCTGGAGTGGAGGATGCAGAAAAATATATCGATATTTCTACTGTGAAAAATGCAAAAGAGTTTCGTGCGGCAGTTTTGAAATATACCGTATTTGGTCGCGTGAAGCCTGAAGAAAAATTGAAGATGGTGAAGATTTTGAAGTCGGCTGGGCATACTGTGGCGATGACTGGTGATGGCGTAAATGATGTCTTAGCGCTGAAAGAGGCGGACTGTTCGGTGGCGATGGCTTCGGGGTCGCAGGCGGCAGTACAAGCCTCGCAATTAGTACTGCTAGAATCGGATTTTGCGCGGATGCCACAAATCGTGAAGGAAGGACGTCAAGTGGTGAATAATCTGGAACGCTCTGGTTCCCTGTTTCTTGTAAAAAACATCTTTTCGTTCATCGGGGCAGTTTTGTCAATTAGTTTTGGCATGATTTATCCATTAGTCCCAACGCAGGTATCGTTAGTTACGATGTTTACGATTGGCGTACCTAGCTTCTTTCTTGCGCAAATACCAAATCAAAATCTAATTAAGGGCAATTTTATTCTGAACGTTCTATCTAAGGCAACACCGGCGGCTATTACCAACGTGATTGTTATTTGGCTCTTAGTACTAGTTTCACAAATTTTTCATATTGGACGACTGCAGCTTGGAATGCTTTGCGTGTTAGCTTGGGAGGTTGTTGGAATTATTTACTTATATCGAGTCTGTCGTCCGTTTGATAATATTTGGAAGAAACTCATCGTTGGCGGATGTAGCTTTGGTATGCTATTCTGTATGATTTTCTTGCAGGATTTGTTTGGCATTACTTTCGAGCTATCTGTCTTTGAGTGGGGGATTTTTAGCGTAACAGCTGGTCTCGTTTTACCTATTATGGTGTTATCTGAACGTATACTCGGATATCTTTATTTTCACTTCTTTATGGATGTGATTCAGAAGAAATTGATTGATAAAGATTAAGTAGCTTTTTAATTTGAGCGGACTGCATGACAGAAGGACTGGCTTTGAGGGCCGCTGTACTCATGGTTTTAATTAATTCAGGATTTTCAAAAATATAGTCAAGAAGTTCGGCCATGGCATTTGGTGTGTTGTTTTTGGCACGAAGACCGCAGTGATCTGGAATATTTTCATCCATGGCGGGATCAGCATATATAACAGGGAGACCACAGGCAATGGCTTCGAGAATAGTCATGCCTTGAGTGTCAAAACCGTAAGAATTGATGATTGAGAGGTGCTGGTCTTTTTCATATTGAAAAAGTTCTTCATGTGGGACTAATCCAAGAAAGGTGATTCTTGTATCAGTGAGATTTGTTTTTGCGAAGGCTTTGGCTTCCTGGAGTTGATTTCCATCACCGATAACCGTGAGTTGAATATTTTTATGGTATTTGGATTGTTTTATCGATTCGAGGAAAGGTAGGATGCGTTTTTCTTTAGAGACGCGAGAAGACCAAATAATTTTTAATGGATCATTTTGCTGTCGTTCGCGTATCTTAAAACTGTATTTTGCGAGTAGTTCATCGTCAATACCATTAGACACCACATGTACGGTTTTTGCGGCGTGGTAATGTTCGAGGTTTCTAGCGAAGTGTTGAGAGGGGGAAATTACAATATCAGCAAGACTCGCTTGTCTTATCATTAATTCCCACATGTTTCGATGGACTGAGGTTGTAATTAAATAGTCGTCTTTTTTAGGAATACTAATTTTCTTTTTTTGAATGGATCCTAGGCTTTTTCGATGTAGGAAATTTAATAATGGCGCAACTAGATAGTTAAGTGGGGTTGGAACATTGGTGTAGATTGCGATATCTTCACGTCCATGCATAGTCTGTACCAATTTCAAGTGATACTTTTTGGCCAATTTAACTCCTGCAATGCTACAGCTAGCTTCGTAGTGTGCGTGAACTAAATCAAAAGAACTGGAAAAATTGGGGTAAAGCTCATTGATGTACTTTAGGATTTTCGTTGGGGATTTTGCAAGGGGGGCACCGTTGGGGCGTAATAATTTGAAGGATGGAACTATAATGATATCTTCATTGGAATTTTTGATTAAAGAGAGGTGAGATTGCTTATCCATAGAAATGCTTGGCTGTTGTTTTTTCCAGCCAGGACAGAAGATCGTAACGTGATGACCAAGTGATTCGAGTGCGGTTTTCTGAGCCTTAATGGAGGACGGAATACCGCCAGGAATCTCGAGAAAGACATCAGTGAAGAAGGCGATGTGCATTACCAGCCGCCACCACCTCCGCCGCCGCCACCGCCGCCGGAGAAGCCACCAGAGAAGCCGGATCCACCGGAACTACCTGGAAGAGAGACGGAGCTTGAGATACTACTGTTTAGACTGTGGAAGCTAGAATTGGAAAATGCGTACCAGACTGGGAGGGTCATATCTTGTTCGTCGACAAGTTTGTAATACTGATCGAGTGATTTAAGCCAAGATTTTTCCTGTCCAAAGATGATGGCATATGGAAGAAGGGTTTCGTAAAGTTTGACAATTCCCTCATTTGTCGTATCGGCGCCATCTACGCTTTGGAGGAATTTGAGACGGTCTGCTTCGGCCATTTTAATGTAGGTTTCGAGACCTGCGAGATAATTGGCGCGATCGAGACCTTGTTCGGTGTATTTCATGTATTTACTACCAAGAGACGGAACACAGGTAACCATGATGATGTAGAGCGGTGCTGCGAAATAAATTGTACCGTGGAGTAGAAATTCGTTTTCAATAATTGCAACAGAGGCATATTCACCAAAGGTATTGATGAACCATTCCTGTCCAGATAGTCCGAGAATAAGTAGAATGGTGGCGATAATGCATGGAGCTGCAATACTGAGGACCTTTTTCCATTTTATATTAGCAAAATATTTATATTCTGGTTCAAGGTCACCACGATCACGGAGATTGGCCTCAATGCGTTCATCAAAACTCTTAAAGAGTGCAGTGATAGTAGCAGTAGCTTTATTGGACTTTAACTCGATAATTTGGTCTTTTTGCAGTAGATCGAGTCCACCATTCATGACCTGGAGAAGGATTTTTTGGTCTTCAGTAAGGTTTTTTACGTCAAGTAGCTTAACCGCCCACTTTTCTTTACTAAATAATTTTTTCTTACCATCTTCCTGTTTGATGATCTCAATCTTTTTCTGGATGGCCATCTGAAGTACGGTTGCGACCTTAGGGTTCTGAGCTGGCTTAATGTAGAGATTGGCAGCCTCAGCAATAGTGTAACCTTTTAGTGGCGTGAATTCGGTGGCAGTGATAAGATTTTTAAAGTAGCGTTTCTTTGGTGCGATACGTTTTTTGTAGCGATTTACAAGGAAGAACCCAGTACCAAGGAATAGAATAGTCATGCCGGCAACGGCGAAATAAGCGAGATAACTGATACGGCTTGGAGCTGGCTTGAAGGTGCCGTCAACGAAAGCAATAGCAAAAGTGAGACCCTCTTTTCGAGAGAGATTTTTAGCGCTGAAATTAAATCCGTCTTCGGTCTCAACTACGTCGCACTTTCCTTTTTCGCCATAGGCGCCACTGTAACAGACGTAAATATTATAGAGACTTGAGATGAGTGACTCGTCAACATGTACATTGGCAGTAACAGATCCGAAAGGTTGATTCCAGGCATTACCGTTGGCATTCCAATAGACTTCTTGAACGGTTTTATCTTTATTATTTTTATCGTCATTATTTTCTTTAGGTTGCTCTTTGACGGTTGATTCTGAATCTTCATCGTCATTATCGGCTGTGTCTTTATTGCTTGATGTTTTTGTCAGATCAATAATATTAACGACATTTTCAAAATCATACTCGATAGTATAGGTTTGTTCACCATGGACGTAACTATCGGAATTTCCAATTTTTAGGGTAATTTTACCATCGGAATAATCCATGGTGTATGGTTCATCATTGCCGTTACGTTTGA
>CAUTNG010000011.1:0-16519 GCA_963539995.1 uncultured Candidatus Saccharibacteria bacterium | reverse complement strand
TTTGATGGCAATAATCTTACCATTTTATGTTGCAAAGGTTGTGAGTTAATACGTACGGCTTTAAAAATTGAGATAATATGCTATAATATGATCTCAAGGAGATGATATGAAATATAAGATGCCAACCAAGGCTATCATAACTGATGCTGGTTTTGCTAGTCGATTTTTACCTATCACAAAAACAATCCCGAAGGCAATGCTTCCCCTTGGAAACCGTCCAATTATGCAATTTGTTGTGGACGAGTGTATTGCCGCAGGAATTACAGAGATTATTATTGTAGCCACCCCAGAAGGTAAGCCAATCTATGAAGATTACTTCAATAATGCTGTTAATCGCATTAGAAAACAGCTCGCCTCTCAAGGCAAACATGATCGTTATACCCCAATCCAGGAGATCCTCGATTATCCAAAAATCACCGTAATCGAGCAGGATCAATCATATCCTTACGGTAATGGCTCGCCAATTGCTTCAGCCCGCAAATTTATCCGCGATGACGAAGCTTTTATCGTCGCCTACTCTGATGATGTTGTCTTTGGCGCCTCTGATGTTAAAACCCTAAAAGACTCTTTTGCGAAACACGAAGATGCTAAAGCTATCATTATCGCTCAAGAGATGCCAAAAGAAGTTCTCAATAAGTATGGTATCATCCGCCTCCAAGATGAACAGAAGATGACCCTTCATAACATCGTAGAGAAGCCAAAAATCGAGGATGCCCCATCCAATCTTACTTCATATGGTCGCTATTTACTCACTCCAGACGTTTTTCAGTATCTTGATCCAAAAAACATTGGTCTGGATAACGAGCTTTGGACTGTTGACGCGATTACTCGCATGGTGAAGGATGGCAACGTCTATGTTGAAAAAACCGAAGGTCAGTGGATGACCACCGGTGACCCAAAGAACTATTTCCTCACCGGTCTCTACTATGCCAAGCATTATGAAGATTTTGGCAAAGATCTCGAAAGCGCGATCAAGAACTTCTAGGTTATCTATCAAGAACTTCGGTATTTGGTCTAAAGTCGACAATCAATTACCTTTTTAGTATTTGATAAAAATCAGAAAGCCTAACTTAAAATCTACCATCTCAGGTAGATTTTTTGTGGTTGCGAATAAATAGTGCTTATACTATAATAAAACCATTAAGGTTATAAATGGAGCTTTCATGAATCTCGCAGAATGGATTTTAGTAATGTTTTTATCAGTAGCCCTGCTGATTTTTCTCATCGTTGGTATTATTTGTATCGTCAAGTTCACTAGTCTCCTCTCTGAGATTGAAATTATGGTCCAGACTGGCCAGTCAATCTTTGATAAGGCGGATGACGTTGCAGATAATATTAAGGATCTTACCTCTGTTGGGCCTCTTGCTCGTGGTTTTGTTAAAGAATATATCGGTCGAAAACTTTTTAGCTTATTAAAAATCGATAAGAAACCCAAAAAATCGGTTTTTGACGAATTCGAAGAAGAGGAAGATGAGGACGAGCCAGAGTCTACTAAAAGCCCTACTAGGACCAGCGCAAAAAATACCACAAAAACTCATCGGGATCTTCAAAAACGGGCTAAAACTGCTGCCTCAAAACTGAGAAAATAAGCTAAGAAAATAAATAAAATCATACGAGAGATATACGAAAATAGACTAAAGAAAAAGTTACAGGTTTTGGTATATCTCTTTTTTAAGGATTCCTCTATAATAAAGATAGAAATTTAAAACAGGAGTCCAAAATGAAAAAAGACAATAAATTCTTCCTCGGCATGATTCTCGGCGCAACTGCCGGCGTAGTTGCTGGAGTTTTTCTAGCACCAAAATCAGGCAAAGAAACTCGTGAAGATCTGAAAAAACAGGGAAAAGAAGCTATTGAAACTACCAAAATAGTTAGTAAAAAAGCTTATCTCGGTGCCAAAACAGAAGGCCAGAAATTCTTTGATAAGGTTTTTCGTAAGAAAAATGAATTAGAAGCTGAAGAACTCGGCAAAATCGAAGACATGAAAGACGCCGCCGATGAAGCTAAAGAAGCTGCAGAGTCTGCTATTGAAACCGCAGTCGAATCGATCGACGAATAAGTTCAATAGATTGAAAAAGCTGGCGGGAAATTAATAATCAACTAAAAAATCAGTCTAAAAATCCCACTGTTTCGCCCATCTAGCATTGTTTATGCTAAAATATAAGTATGTGTTGTGAGGTAGACCAAGAAGCGGCCGAATTGGCCCACGAGCAAAAATATCAGGAATTTTGCCAGCAAATCGACTCCCCGGATCACGAGATCGGGCCGAGTGATTTTGTCCACCTTCATAACCACACTCATTACAGTCTCCTAGACGGCCTAACAAAGGTCCCAGACCTAATTAATTATGTTAAGGGTCAAGGTATGGAGGCTGTTGCCGTAACGGACCACGGCACCATGTCTAGTCTGATTGAGCTTTACAAAGAGGCAAAAGCCGCCGAAATAAAGCCGATTCTAGGCCTTGAGGCCTATGTAGCAGCGCGTTCTCGTTTAGATCGCGATCCTGCTTATGATAAAGTTAGGTACCACATTACGCTGCTCGCCATGAACGATAAGGGCTTTGAAAACCTCTGTCGTTTGGCAACTGAAGCCGAAGTTAACGGAAAATACTACAAACCTCGTATCGACCATGAAATTATGGAAAAATACAACGAGGGAATTATTTGTCTCTCGGGCTGTGCTAGCTCTGAGATCTCCGTCCGACTCAAGAATGGTGACATGGAAGGCGCCGAGAAACTTGTTGAATGGTATAAAAACGTCTACAAGGGTCGATTTTATCTAGAAATGCAGGACCACGGCCATCCTGATTCACCAACTCACTGGGATGTCCAGAATCGTATTAATCATGGTTTACAGCAAATCGCTAAAAAAACTGGTCTGCCACTTGTGGTTACCTGTGACGGCCACTATCTAAAACATGAAGACCAGGATGCGCATGAAATCCTCCTCTGTATTGGTACAGCCTCCAATCTTTCCGACCCAAATCGTATGACCTTGAAGGATTTTCAGCTTCACGTCATTCCGCCTCAAGAAATTATTGATCGCTGGAGTAAAGATTTTCCCGACGCTATTAAAAACACTCGTAAAATTGCCGAGCGCTGCCATACTGAGATTCAGCTCGGTCGTATTTTGATTCCAAAATTCCCAATTCCAGATGGAGATTCCGAAAAGAGCTATCTCGATAAACTAGTTTTTCGAGGCCTCGCCTTCCGTTACGGAGGCGTTACGCAGGAAGAAGCCGCTAAGCTCTCGATCGAGGAGTGTCGCAAACTACTCTCTGAAAAAATCCTCGAACGTATCGACTATGAGCTTTCAGTTGTCGACAAAATGGGCTACAACGGTTACTTCTTAATCGTCCAAGACTTCATTATGTGGGGAAAAACCCGCCGTATTATTTATGGTCCAGGCCGTGGCTCCGCTGCTGGCTCTATTCTGGCCTATGCCCTCCGTATCACTGAGCTTGACCCAATGAAATATGACCTTCTCTTCGAGCGTTTCTTAAACCCGGACCGTATCTCGATGCCGGATATCGATACCGACATCCAGGATACTCGCCGCGACGAGGTAATTGAGTACTGTACTGATAAATATGGCAAGGCGCGTGTCGCCAACATTGTTACCTTTGGTAAGATGATGGCGAAAAACGCCGTACGCGACGTGGCTCGCGTGCTCGAAGTGCCTTATGCCGAGGCTGATCGTATTGCCAAACTTGTCCCGGACCCAGTTCAGGGCCACCACGTCAAGCTCACTGATGCTATAGTCAATACGCCAGACCTCAAATATGAATATGAGCACAACCCAACCGCCAAACGTGTGATTGATTATGCTTCCAAGCTCGAAGGTACCATCCGTTCTCACGGTGTACATGCTTGTGGTATCGTGATTGCCCCAGATGATCTGGTCAAATTCCTTCCTCTTGAAGTTTCCGCCAAAGGCCCACTCGCCACCCAATATCCGTCCACTCAGGTCGAAGAGCTAGGCCTTCTTAAGATGGACTTTTTGGGTCTGTCCAACCTCTCTGTGATTAATAACGCCCTACGTATGATTCGTAAGGTTTATCACGACGATATTGATCTCTACAACGTCCCGCTTGATGACCCGCTCGCCTATCAGCTCCTCCAAAACGCCGAAACTACTGGTGTTTTCCAGCTTGAATCTGCCGGTATGAAACGCTATCTCAAAGACCTAAAGGCCTCCAGTTTTGAGGATATTATCGCTATGGTAGCCCTCTATCGCCCAGGGCCGATGCAGTTTATCGACTCGTTTATTCGCAGAAAACACGGCGAGGAGCCAATCACTTACCTCCATCCGGGGCTAGAAAATGCTCTAAAGTCCACTTATGGCATCTTGATTTACCAGGAACAGTTCATGCAGATCTCCAAGGAATGGTGTGGCTTTACCGGTGGTCAAGCAGATACCTTACGTAAGGCAGTCGGTAAGAAGAAAGTAGCGCTGATGAATAAGGTGAAACCTGAGTTTATTAAGGGCGCACAGGAGGTTGGTGGCGCCACTGAGGAACAGGCCGAAACTTTCTGGAATCAGCTACTTGAATTCGCGAATTATTGTTTTAATAAGTCACACGCTGCGTGTTATGGGCTGGTTGCGTATTGGACGGCATACCTGAAGGCTCATTACCCAGACGCCTTTATGGCGGCTCTAATGACCTCAGACATGCGTTGGACGGACCGTCTTGCTATCGAAATCGCTGAATGTAAGCGCATTGGTATCAAAGTGCTCGGTCCTGACATTAATCAGTCCTATGCCGACTTCGGTATTGTCGGTGGTGAAAAAACCATCCGCTTCGGTCTAGCTGCAATTAAAAGTATGGGAAAGGCCCTGATTGAAGAAATCGTCATCCCTGAACGTGACAAAAATGGCCCATTTAAATCTGTCTGTGATTTTGCCTCGCGCGTTGATAACACCAAATTTAATAAGAAATCCTGGGAATCCGCCATCAAGACTGGCGCCTTCGACCGTTTTGCCTCTCGCACCGACCTTCTCTTCAATCTTGAAGATATTCAGGCTTATGGCGGTAAGGTCCAAAAAGACCGCGCTTCCGGCCAAACAGATCTCTTTGGCCTGATGGGCGACGCCGGCGCGGTTCCAGAGCCAGAAATTAAGCCATCTCCAAGCAAAGTTAGTGAAAAAGAGCAATTACTCTGGGAACGCGACCTCATGGGGCTCTATCTCTCTGCCCATCCGCTCGACAAATATGATGTCTATTTTGAAGAAAATACCCACCCATTCTCAGTTGTTTCCGCCGAAAATGATGGCAAACAAGTCATCGTTGGTGGCATTGTGACCGGAATTCGTACCATCTTGACTAAATCTAACACCAAAATGGCCTTTGTTAAGATTGAAAGTAAGACCTCAGAAACTGAATTTATTGTTTTTCCGGCGCTTTATGAGCAGGAAGGTTCAAAATTAGCCGTTGATAATATTATCAAGGTGACAGGTCGCGTCAACGCGCGCGATAAAGACGGCAATATTACCTCTGAAGTTAAAATTATCGCGGATTCTTTCTCTATTGTTTCGGATGACAAACTTGAAAATTATCAGTCTACTGGCGCCCGCTTAGACGACCCGAAAGAAGCTCCCAAAAAGGAATTTAGACGCAAGAAAACTGCTTCCGTACCTGAAAATATTGCCGCCAGATTATCTGGAAGTCAAAAATCAGACGACAAAAATGCAGAGAAAAAGGAGCCTAATACCGAAAAATCTGCTGAAAAGGCGGAAAAAACTGACGGTAAACCAAATAAACCGGAAAGTGAAAAAGGTACCACAAGTATTTCAGCTGTCACAAAAACTTCAGCAGCTACAAATACTGCAACTGCCACAAAAACTTCAGCTGCCACTTCCGAGGAACCAGTTCGCCACATCATCACTCCGCCGGCTGACCCTCGTTCACAGAGACTGTATGTCTTAATCGAAGACCCTGAAGATACTGCAAAACTCACGCGCATCCGTAAATTATGTGATGACAATCCAGGTTTCCAGGAGATTATTCTCGTACTTAAGGATGAAAGTGGTAAAAAACCAATGCGCATGCCATTTAAAATTGACGCCTCAAGTGAACTAATCGATCCGCTTAAGGCCCTGGTTGGTGATTCTAGTGTTGTTCTAAAATAATGGCCCTAAAATAGTGTTTTTAAAATCTTTATGCTAAAATAATTGAAAAGAAGGTGGGAAGTGAATAAAATAGCAAAGTTTCTGAATGCACGTATTTCTGGTTTTGTGACAGACAAGCCAGAGATTTTGGCGGCTTATTCTCGTGATGCCAGCATCCTGGAAATCATGCCAAAACTACTTTTTCTCCCAAACAATATCGAAGATATTCAGTATGTTCTGCGTTTTACAAATGAACTAGCAAAAAAGGGCTATCAACTACCAATTGCCGTACGTGGTTCGGGACTTGACCAAAGTGGAGCCGATCTTACAGAAGGCATGGTTCTTTCGACTGAAAAAATGAATCAAATCCAGGAAATTGATGAGCGCGGCCGCCTTGTCCGGGTGCAGGCTGGCGTAACTCTTGGACAGTTAAATTCTGCGCTCGCACTTTTTGGTCTTTATCTGCCGGTCGAAGCCGACCCCAGAGAGACTATCGGCGGTTTAATCTCCAATTTCTATACTGACCGTATCGCCAAAAAATATGGCAGCATCTATTATTATGTCGATCGCCTCGAGGCGGTGCTTGCAAACGGCGAACTTTTTCAGTCTCAGACTCTTACTCAACTAGGCCTTCGTAATGCCAAAACTCGAGACGGTTTGGTTGGCAAGATCTATCAAAAAACCCATAAGATAATTGAGCAAAACCAGAGGCAGTTGCAGGAAATCAAGCAGAATGACCATTCGCGCATCGGTTATCGTATGCTTACGGAGGTCTATTCAAAAAATAATGAATTCGACCTCGCTCCACTATTTTTTGGTGCTCAAGGCAGCCTCGGTGTGATTACGGAGTTAATTTTAAAAGTAGCGCCGATTCCGCGTCCTACCAAAAAGGCTCTTTTTCTCTACGATGATCTAGATTCCGCCATCGATCTTATGGAGCGGCTCAAAAAACTTGAACCAGTCCGCATCGATTTTTATGACACCAGGATATTTAGCCAAAGTTCTCTAGAATCCGTAAATACCCAGAACGCTCACGGATCCGAGGATGCTAAAGCCATGCAAGTCTCGAAAAACACAGAAAATTCAAATCCAATTTTCACAAGTGCTAAATATCTCATTTCAACCGAGCTCGAAGATTCCTTCTTTAAAAATCATAAACATATTAAAAAGATGCGACAACTTTCGGAGGGGGGATATAAATCAATTATTGACCAAAAAGACATCGTCTCTCAGTTTGAAAAACTTGCAAAACTCCTGGAAGCCTATCGCAATGATGCGGAGTTCTCTGAGCGCGTCTGTCTGGTTGACCGCTCATATATTCCAGCCGCAGAATTAAACTCGGTGATCGGGAGTTTGGTTGCACTCGAAGAGATTTTTGGCCAACCACTGCCACTTTTTGGCTCCTTTGCTACCAATCTCTATTCTGTGCGTCCTGCCTTTGACCTCTCAAGCGTTAATGATCGCAAGCAGTTACTCCGTTTTATCCAACATTTTGGAAAGCTCCTCTCTGACTCAAACGGTACGCTCTGTGGCGGCTCCGCTGAAGGTCAGGTTCAGGCCCTTATCGTCAATCAGGAAATCCCCACCAAAACTCGTGCTCTCTATCATGAAATTAAACAGTTATTCGACCCCAATAATATCCTAGCTCCAAAAATCAAGCAGCACGCCTCTCTCGCAAACGTAGTTCGTTTTATGCGCACCTCCCCACAAATTGGCTTGATCCGTCGTGACTAAATACAGATTTTAGATGATTCATAAAGCAGTAATTAAGACAAAACCGTCATAAAACAGTTCACACTTCGCGTGAATCAGCTTGTCATGATATAATCGTCCTATGAAAGTTACTACAAAGAAATTATCCGACACCAAGGTCGAAGTTACTGTCACCCTTGATCAGAAGGATCTTCAAATTGCTGAAGAACAGGCAATTCTCCGTCTTTCCAAAGAAATCAAGGTCCAGGGCTTTCGTCCAGGCAAAGTTCCAGCCGAAATCGCAAAGAAAAACATTAATCCCAACGACCTCGCCAGTACTACTGCCGACATCGCAGTTCGTCGCACCGTCCCACAGGCTTTTGAAGAGGCCAAGAATATCCCTCTCATTATTCCTAATGTTGACATTGTTAAATACGTTCCAGGTGAAACCCTCGAATATAAAGCCGTAGCTGACATCGTCCCAGAAATTAAACTCGGCGACTACAAGAATCTCAAAGTTAAGCGTGAAGAGTTTAAAGCGAACCAAGCCGATATCGATGATGTCCTCGCCCGCGTTCGTAACGCCTATGCTGAAAAGCAAGTTGTAAAACGTGAAGCTAAGATGGATGATGAAGTTGTCATCGACTTTGGAGGTAGTCTCGATGGCGAGAAATTTGAAGGCGGTGCTGCCAAAGATTTTAAGCTTAAGCTTGGCTCACATCAGTTTATCCCAGGTTTTGAAGAAGGTATTGTCGGTCATTCTGCAGGCGATCGCTTTGATCTCGAACTTACCTTCCCTAAGGATTACCACGCAGAGAAACTTGCCGGCAAGAAGACTGTCTTTAACGTGCTTTTGAAGCAGGTTAATGAATTTGTTCTACCTGAACTAAATGATGAGTTTGCTCAGAAATGTGGTCCATTTAAGACCCTTGCTGATCTCAAACTCGATATCGAGAACAATCTTACCGAGCAGAACAAAGTTAAGTCTGATGAAAAATTCAAGGATGATCTTGTTAATGAGTTAATTAAGAAAAGCAAAATCTCTGCCCCAGAAATTCTTGTTGAGGATCAGATTCGTTTCATTAAGCAAGATATTGAAGCTAATGCAAATGCCCAAGGCTTCAAATTTGAGGACTACCTTAAACAAACTGGGCAGACTGAGGACGATTGGAAGAAGCAGGTGAAAGAACTCGCCGAAACTCGCGTTAAGGCCTCTCTTGCCCTCCAGATGCTAGCTCGTGAAGAGAAGATTGATGTTGATAACGAGATTGTCGACGCTAAGATCAATGAACTCCGTGAAGTTTATAAGAAATCCAAAGAAGCTATCGCTAGCCTTAAGGATAATAATGTTCGTCAGGATATCAAAAATCGCATGGTAATTGAGAAAACCTTGAATTTCCTCGTGAAGATAAATTCAAAAGACGAAGCCAGCGATAAAAAAGCATAGTAATAAAAAGGAGTCAAAAAGGCTCCTTTTTTGAAATCATCTTCATAAAAATTTAGGTCACTACTCCAAAAAGCATACTGACTTTTATGAGATAGCAATCCTTCGCAAAACTTGCTAAATATCAAAAATATGTTAATATATAAATATGTCACAACCAAGTTTATTATCTTATCTAAAACAGTTATATAAAGAAAAAAGGGAACTTACTATTCTCGAAATCACCTATCTGGTCATTGCAGGTGTTTCATTTCTCGTGGCCGCCGTCATCGCCTTGCTAAATCAGTCTCTCGGTGTTGGACTTCTTATAATTCCATTTATCGCCTTTTTAGCCTTTTCAGCCAATCTCATTGTTTGGGCACTTGTCAAGATGCTTGTCGAGGAGTCAATAAAGGGACAAAAACAAGATATTAAACGCGATCTTAAAATAGAAGATATGAGCAGTGTAGTAGAGACAGAAGAGACTGCAGAGATAGAAGAGCCAAAAAAGACCTCACGATCTCTTTCGGCAAAAGCGAAACAGCCTGTAATAAAGCCAAAACAGACTAAAAAGTCTTAATTGACGAACTGGGCTCTAGGTAGTATAATAACCCAAGAGTTTCGTGCCAAATCCAATTGCTGTGACGGAGGAGGCTGAGGTTAAAACCTAGGTTCGAAAATTTCGAGCCAAATATTAATTCGAAATTAAATAAGAGGAAAAAATGCCAACAATCAATCAATTGATTAGGAAACCACGCAAGGTGGCTGCAAGGAAGTCAAAATCACCTGCCTTAGGTAGTATTATCAATACTTTGAAGACTCGTTACTACGATCAGCCAGCTCCATTGAAGCGCGGTGTTTGTATTAAAGTTACCACCAAAACTCCAAAGAAACCTAACTCCGCGCTACGTAAAGTAGCTCGTGTCCGTCTTACTAACGGTCAGGAAGTCTGGGCCTACATTGGTGGTGAAGGTCATAACCTTCAGGAACACGCAGTAGTTCTCGTCCGTGGTGGACGTGTGCCTGATCTTCCAGGTGTCCGCTATCACATCGTTCGTGGTACTCTTGATCTTCAGGGTGTCAACGGTCGTAAACAGGGTCGTTCTAAATACGGCGCTAAGAAGGAGGGTAAGTAATTATGCCACGTAAAACTACTAAATCACTCGAGCGCAAAGTTAATCCAGATCGCCGCTACCAGTCAATTCTTGTACAGCGTTTGATTAATAAATCTATGCTTGATGGTAAGAAACAGGTTGCCGAACGTGCAGTTTACTCTGCAATCGAAGGTGCCGCAAAGAAGCTTGGTTCTGAGAACCCAGTTGAAGTGCTTGAAAAAGCAATCGCCAATGTTTCTCCAGATTTTGAAGTTAAGTCCCGCCGTGTTGGTGGTGCTAACTACCAGATTCCATTCCCAATTTCTGGTCACCGTCAGATGCACTTTGCCTTCTCATGGCTAGTCGTTGCTGCTCGTGCTCGTAAGGGTATGCCATACGAACGTCGTCTTGAATCTGAAATCGTTGATGCCTTCAATGGTACCGGCGCTGCTTTCAAGAAGAAAGAGGATACTCACCGCATGGCAGAAGCGAACCGCGCATTCGCTCACTTCGCAAGAGGTTAGTCTTAAAGACAAAAACACTACCAGAAATGGTAGTGTTTTTTTGTGTGCCCATTTTAGATATGCTATAATTATCTAAAATCAAGGAGGTAAAATGATAAAACTCGCAATTAATGGCTTTGGTCGCATCGGTCGCAACGCCTTCAAGATTGCTTTTGAACGCCGTGACGTTAAAATTGTTGCAATTAATGACTTAACTGACACTAAGACCCTAGCTCATCTATTAAAACATGATTCAAGCTATGGCACCTATGATCGAGATGTAAAGTTTGACGAAGAGAACCTCATCGTTGATGGTGAAAAAATCCGTGTTTTCTCCGAAAAAGAGCCAAAAAATCTCCCATGGGGTGAATATCAGGTTGATGTCGTAATTGAATCAACTGGTTTCTTTACTGATCCTAAGAAGGCGGCAGACCATCTTGAAGCTGGCGCCCGCAAAGTTGTTATTTCCGCACCAGCCAAGGGTGAAGGTGCCAAAACTATAGTGATTGGCGTCAACGAAGATACGGTCACCAAAGAGGATAAGATTCTCTCCAACGCATCCTGCACCACAAACTGCATCGCCCCTGTTATGAAAGTCCTTGAGGATAATTTTGGTATTGAGAAAGCTTTAATGACCACAGTTCACTCCTATACCGCCTCACAGCGCATTCTGGACGCTCCAGCCAAGGATCTGCGTGAAGCACGCGCCGCCGCTGAAAACATTGTCCCAACCTCAACCGGTGCCTCAAAAGCTGCAGCCTTGACCATTCCTACCCTTAAAGGTAAATTTGACGGGCTCTCGATTCGCGTCCCGACCCCTGTCGTCTCTCTCTCAGATATTACTGCCGTCTTGAAGCGTGATACAACCATTGAAGAACTTCAAGAAATCTTCAAAAAGGCCGCTAAAGAACCGTTCTATGAAGGAATCCTCGGGGTTTCTGAGGAGCCACTCGTCTCCATCGATTATCGTGGCAATTCCCACTCCAGCATCGTTGACCTTCCTCTCATCAATGTGGTCGGTGGTAATCTAGTTAAAATTGTGGCTTGGTATGACAATGAATGGGGTTACTCTAACCGCCTAGTCGAACTAGCCTCAGATTTTGGGAAAAATTAATATGCCAAGGATCTTTCTAGGTTCTGATCACCGTGGATTTGTTGCCAAACAGCGTATTTTGGCTACTCTTTCTAAGTCGGAATGGGCAGAAAATTACGAAATTGTTGACCTTGGCCCTGAAACCATGCGCCCAGATGATGATTTTAACGATTATGCCATTGCGGTCTCTCGTGCAGTGCGTGAAACGGAAGGCTCCCGTGGTATCTTAATCTGTGGCTCCGCTCACGGTATCTCAATGCAGGCTAATCGCTTTAAAGGTATTCGCGCCATCTGTGGTTATACTCCGGAGCTCGTTCGTCTCGGACGTCTTCATAACGACGCCAACGTCCTCTGTCTTTCGTCTGATTTTATGGATGATCAAAATATCGACCAAGCAATTGATATGTTCCTTCGTGGTAATTTCTTGCCGGAGGAGCGTTATATTCGACGCAACCGACGTCTAGATGAAGAAACAATTTATTAAGGAAAAACTATGGGTGAGGATGTCAAAATAGTACCAACAATCTTAACGGCGGATCCGCAAGTTTTTGCGATGCAGCTAGACGCGTATCAAAAGTTCTCGAGGCGTGTGCAGTTAGATATTATGGATGGCACCTTCACCGCTGACAAAAGTATTTCTGAAGCTGCAATTGCGCAGCTCCCGCCAAATCTCGCAGTTGATATCCATCTGATGTCCGCGAGACCTAGTGACCATCTAGTGAATATCTTACGCCTCAAACCATCTCTCTGCATTCTGCATGCTGAGGCTAACGAGAATCTCTTGCCATTCTTCAATGAATTTAAGAAAGTAGGGATAAAATGTGGCGTCGCTCTACTACCTGGAACCTATCCAGAACTCGTAAAACCTTACATTGATGTAGCTGACCACGTTCTGATTTTTGCCGGCAGTCTCGGCAAACAGGGAGGCGAAGCTGATTTACTCCAGATTGAAAAAATCAAAATTGTCCGAAAATTAAAGTCGGATCTTGAAATTGGCTGGGATGGCGGTGCTAATCTGACAAATATTAGAGCTCTCGCGCATGCTGACCTTAACGTTATTAACGTTGGATCTGCCATCTCAAAGGCAGAAAATCCCGCCGATGCCTACAATAATTTAGTGGAAGAGTCGAAAAAACGAGGAGTACTCTAA
This sequence comes from uncultured Candidatus Saccharibacteria bacterium, assembly GCA_963539995.1. Taxonomy (GTDB): domain Bacteria; phylum Patescibacteriota; class Saccharimonadia; order Saccharimonadales; family Saccharimonadaceae; genus Nanosyncoccus. Next base: position 3,456 of record CAUTNG010000011.1, on the reverse strand, counting down.
TGGTGGGGCGTATCAAATCTGCAAAAAACACCAATCCCTTGCTAGAGCAACCGATTTCGCGCGTCGTTTGTCTAGGCCACGCCACTCAGGAAATTTACCTAATCGACCACGATGATTTTATTGTCAAAAAAGATAGTATTTCGGTTGGTGAAAAGGTCTACATTGATCAAGTCTCCTATCAGGTTGGTGGTGGCGGAACTAACGCTGCCGTCACCTTTGCAAGGCATGGTCATCAGTCCATTCTGATTAGTAATCTCGGTACTGATTCTGCAGCCGAGGCCATTATAGACTTTCTAATCGATGAAAATGTGGACACGAGTTATCTAAATCAGCTAGATGGTCAGACTGGCACCTCTGTTATTATGCTAGATTCAAAAACCGCCAGTGCTACTACCATGACTTGCTTAGGTGTTGCTGCGAAATATAAAAACCTTACCGCCTCCGACCTTTCATTAGCTAATCCCGATTGGTTATATGTCACAGGTCTTGGTGGTGACATGGAGAAACTACTCGAATTTGTCGAATATGCTAAAGAAAATCAGATACAAATCATGTGGAGCCCAGGTAAAGAAGAACTTTCGCAGAAGAAGAAAGTCTTGGGCCTTCTTTCTGATATCGATATTCTAATTCTCAACCAAAAAGAGGCAAAACAGCTGGTTCAGGGAGAGATTCTGGAGGAATTGCTTGTGCGCCTCTCTCCTTACGTTAAGACTCTCATCATAACCGATGGCGCTAATGGTGCAATTGCCACTAATGGCCAGGAATCATACCGTCTCGCCCAATACGAGCCAAAAAAGCCCGTAGATTTTAGTGGTGCAGGTGACGCCTTTGGGGCTGGCTTCCTCGCTGGTATCTTGGATGGACTAGATTTTAAAAATAGCTTAATCGCTGCCGCTGCTAACTCTACCTCTGTTATATCTAAAATTGGTCCAAAAACTGGGATTCTCTCTGCCAACGAAAAATTTCACCCAATGCCAATCCAGAAGCTTGAAATATAATAAAAAAAGAGGCCCCATTCGGCCTCTTTTTTAATTCTTAAGCAGATTTGAAATGATTATAAATATTATCATTGATATTGATGTGTCCAATCTTATTGGCCGCAATCACTACCTCTGTAATATCATCTGTTAACACAAACAAATCGAGATCTTTTTCTTTGATCATGTGATTCTTTAGCATCGTAGTCTTCATAAACTTCACCATAGGGCGCCAGTATGTTTTGCCAATCAAAAACACCGGCATTTTTGGCATTTTATTGGTTTGCATTAAGATTAGAACCTCGGAAAGTTCATCAAGTGTACCAATTCCACCAGGGAAGAACACATAGGCCTTACTTGCCATCACTAGCATTAATTTACGGGCAAAGAAGTACCTAAATTCCATTCCATCAGTGATGTATGGATTTGGATGCTGCTCGAAAGGCAGAGTAATATTTAGTCCCATACTACGGCCACCATATTCATAAGCACCACGATTAGCTGCCTCCATAATGCCAGGTCCACCACCAGTAATCACCGGGTGGCCATTTTCCGCCAAAAGTCGGCCGAGTTCACGTGCCTTGATATAATATTTTTCTGTTTCTTGCGTTCTTGCTGATCCGAAAACTGAAACCCCCTGTGCACACTTACGAATTGTCGAAAGACCACTAAAAATGTCTTTAGCATAGGCCATCGAGCGTTCAATATCAGCCTCGGAAAGCTTGTCAGTAGTAATTTCACTGATCCATTTTTCTATCATTTTATCCATAAGCATATTATATCAGAAACAGGGGAGAATCACTAATCCATGATAGAATATAATCATGCAAAACCGGGAAATTGTCATAATTCTACATAATATCCGCTCGACCTATAATGTCGGATCAATCTTGCGTACCGCCGACGGTTTTGGAGTCAACAGGGTAATCTATTCTGGCTACACTCCAACTCCTCTCCCGTATTCAAAACTCCTACCTCATCTCGCGACAAAACTTACTGATCAAATTCATAAAACCGCCCTGGGTGCCGAACAAACCCTAAAATCTAGTATTACTGACGATATAAAACGAACCCTAAATGATCTAAAAAATAGTGGATTCCAGATCATCGGCCTCGAAAATAATCTCTCAGGTAAGATCACACATCTCATAAACGATCCAGAGACCAAAACTCACCTAACAAACAAGATCGCCATCCTCCTTGGCGAAGAGGTCCTTGGCATTTCCAAAGAATTGCATTCCCTGGTTGATCTCTTTCTAGAAATCCCGATGTATGGGGAAAAAGAATCCTTCAATGTCTCAATCGCTACTGCCATCCTACTTTTTTACCTCCGTTGTCTCTAAAAATCCGGCAAATCTCTGAAATTTGATATAATAAGATAGATTAGGGAGTTTTTTATGGAAAGATATAATCCGATTAAAATTGAAGAAAAGTGGCAAAAGATCTGGGAAAAAGAACAGACTTTTAAGGCGAAAGAAGATTCAAAAGAGAAAATGTTTCTCGCCGAAATGTTCCCATACCCATCCGGTGCTGGTCTCCATGTTGGCCACGTACGTAATTTTTCGATCGTTGATGTACTTGCTCGTTTTTACTCCCAAAACGGCAAAAATGTCCTCAGGCCATTTGGTTACGACACATTTGGCTTGCCTGCCGAAAATTACGCTATTAAAACCGGTATTTCTCCAAAAGCTGCTACAAAAACCAATATCGAAAACTTCCGTAAACAAGCTAAACGTCTCGGCTATTATATTGACTGGACTAGGGAGCTAAACACTTCAGATCCTGAATATTATCGTTGGACTCAGTGGTGCTTTTTGCAGCTTTTCAAAAAAGGCTTGGCTTATCAAAAAGAGAGCTACCAGTGGTGGTGTCCAAATGATCAGACCGTTCTCGCTAACGAACAGGTAGAAAATGGTCATTGTTGGCGCTGCGGGGCAGAAGTTGAAAAGAAAAAGATGAAGCAATGGTTCTTTAAGATTACTGCCTATGCTGACGAATTATTGGCAGAAATCGATAGTCTCAACTGGCCTGAAAAAATCAAAACTATGCAGAAAAACTGGATTGGTCGCTCTGAAGGTGCCAACGTCAAGTTCGAGGTGGCAGGAAAAGACCTTAAAATCGATATTTTTACCACACGCATTGACACGATCTGTGGCGCAACTTTTCTCGTTTTGGCCCCAGAGCATGCCTTAATTCCAGAACTTACCACCCCTGAAACCCAGGCGCAAGTTGCAGAGTACTGTGCAAACGCTATTAAAAAGTCTGAAATTGAGCGTCAAGAAAATAAAGAAAAAACCGGCGTCTTCACCGGAAGCTTCGCCATCAATCCGCTAACAAAAGAACAAATCCCTATCTGGATCTCAGATTACGTTCTTATCAATTATGGTGATGGTGCAGTGATGGCCGTCCCAGCACACGATGAACGTGATTTTGCTTTTGCGGAAAAATACCAGTTACAAATCAAGCCAGTAATTGAGAA
>CAUTNG010000010.1:0-18553 GCA_963539995.1 uncultured Candidatus Saccharibacteria bacterium | reverse complement strand
CGGAGGGTAACCTCAGATTTATGTAGATAATAGGTGATGCCTTTGCTGTTAGTGTGACTGTAGGCCATTTTTCCTCCTTTAATTGATATAGTCTTATCTTATGGTAGGGTGGGATTTCTGTCAAGGGGTTTTACAGAGATTTTATAGGGGTGAAAGTTCTTATGATTTGCTAAATTATGAAGAGAATATTTTTAGCGATCTATATAATCCATATCTCTATATAGAAGCTAGTTTTATGTGGGATTTGTACTTTTATTTAATGAAGAGGATGGCGATGCGGAGGACGATAAAAATGAGGAGACGAATGAGAATAATGATAATAAGAACGAGACAGATGAGGAGGGCGAAACCGGCGAGGTCGGGCGCCCAGACTGGGGAGGAGAAGTCGTAGCGATAGAGGGAAGTAGATGGGATATTGGCGGTAAGAGAGGTGGTGATTTGGTCGGTAGTTGGATAACTGTTGATGATGCCGGTCATACAGTTTAGGTAGCCAGGACTATTCCAGGCCCAGCCGTTTGCGATGGCTTTTGGCTTACAAACTTCCATGGCTTTAGCAAAAACATTGCCGTTTGGATTAGTATCACCGGTGTTTTTTAACTTATTTTCGGCTTCTGCTAGTGCAGCAGTGGCCTTACGATTATATTGGTTTTCAAGATAAAAAGGACCGGTACCAAAGACAAGGGAATTGCGACCATTTTTCTCAATAAAATTGACGACAACATGGGATTCAGTGTATTTTTTGAGCTCAGTGAGAGTAGTTTTGAGGTTATGATCAATTTCCTCTTGTGAAGTAATTTCCTTGCCGTCGGCAGTTTTTCCCTGATCAGCCTGTAAAACTTTTGTTTTTAGATCATTCATTTTGAGATGGTCAAAACGTAAAAAAGTGGCCGTTAGAAAGAAGAGCGGGATGAGAGCGAGAAAGAGCTGCCAGGTTTTGATTTGCTTAAAAAGCTGAGAGAGGCGCTGCTTCTCCTCCTGATGCTCTTTTTTCCCAAATACGCCACCCATAAACGTTTTAATTATAACATAAGTGGAAAGTGGCAGAGTGAGAAGGCGATTGGAGGAGTAAGAAGATGGTTGGCAGAGTGAGAAGACGGTTGGCAGACTAACTGCGGATGCAGTAATTAGTCAGTGAGGAGGTCATGGCGGAACCAGGCGTCAGCGGGGCCAGCGGACATAAGGATAACTAGATAGTTTTCCTGGAGAAGAGTTCTTAGCTCGGTTTTGAGATCATTATCGAGATTGGCCGGTTTGGCGATCTGAGGATTTTTAAGAGTTACAATAAAGTCGGCTGGGGTATAAATTTTGAGGCTTGGATTTTCACGAGTTAGATAAGTTGGAAGCCAAAAAAGACGATCGGCGCCGAGAAAGGCATCTTGATAGAGATGAAAAACTTCGTGCTGACGGGTGTTCTGATGTGGCTGATAGACTACAATAACGCCAGATTTATTGAGGTTTTCTGCCTCTTCTTTGGCAATTTCGATGGTGGCCTTGATTTCTTCTGGGTGGTGCGCATAGTCGGTATAGAGCCCGTCAGCTAGTCGCTCAAAACGGCGACCAACGCCCGGGAATCGATTGAGGGTTTCGAGGATAAGGTCATCAGAAATATTTTGAGGATTATTTTCAGATGCATCATTAAGATCGCGGAGGATTTGCTTGGCAGCAGCAAAGACAAGATTGGCGTCTTCACGGCGAGCCTGGCCAGCAAGAGTAAGCCTAGGATCTGGCAAACTTAGGATGAGTGGGTCTTTATCGTCGATTTGGGTAAGATCGGATGGGGCAGCAGCTTGATTGGCGAAAATAAGAGACTTGCTCTGTTTTTCAAAGGCTAGAAAGGCATTATGATAATCCTGCTCGGTAGGATAGATATCGGGATGATCAAAGGAAACGAAGGTGATTAGAGAAAGCCAAGGGTGATAGTGGAGAAAATTACGATCATACTCGTCGGCTTCGTAAATGAAATATCTGTCATTAGGCTGATAGGAACCAGAAGGGGCAAAATTTAAAGTGGAGCCCACAATATAGGCGGCTGGAAGCTGCAGATTCTTGGCTAGCCAAATTAGCATGGCGGTAGTAGTGGTTTTGCCGTGAGTGCCAGCAACGGCTATCATTTTTAGATTAAGATCTTTAACCAAGGTTGCGGTCAGTTCGTCACGTTTAGAGATTTTGAGACCGAGTTTTTTGGCAAGTTGCAATTCCGGGTGGTCTTCAGGAAGAGCTGAGGTATAAACAAACCAGTCGAGATGATATTTTTCATGAATCTCTTGGAGATACTGCCCATCCTGTGCGCCAACCGTGAAGGGAATTTGTGCCTGTTCGAGCTCCTGAGAAATTGCACCGCGATTTTGATCGGATCCAAAAACCTGATAGCCGGCATTTTTTGCCATAAGAGCGAGTGGACCCATGCCAGTGCCAGAGATGCCCGAAATATAGATATTCATAGGTATATTATATCCCAGTTTAGACAAGTTTCTTACGAAAGAAGTTAGTGCCGTAAATTGTGGCGCCGTGGTCATTATAGAATTTTTGGGCAGCTTCGCGGCCTTGACCACAAGTAAATTCGAGATTTTTGCAGCCTTTTTCCCTTGCCCATTTCTCATAAGCATCGAAGAGGAGATGGCCGACACCTTTACCGCGAGCTGCCTGGTCCACTACAAAATCTTCGAGGTAGGCGTTTTTACCAATGCCAGCGCCAAAAATAACAGAGACAGAAGCCATGCCAAGGATTTGCGATGGCGAAAATTCAAGTTGATTCTCTATTTTGTTTTCATTTTGACTATTTTCTTCGTTTTTGGATTGTCCTTTCAAATTCGTTTCTTGATTATCGATTTCAACTGCGAGAAGGCAATCATGCCAAGGTGAGGCAATTAATTCATCAAACCAAGTCTTAGGAATAGGACCATTGTCGCGGCCACTACGTGAAAGTTGAACTAAGAGAGCACGAATTCGATCAGCGAGATCTTCAGAATATTTGGTAAGTTTGACAATTTTAATCATAATTTCCTCTTTTAAATTAAGTCTTCTAGGAGCGTGAGTTTTTCAGTAATTTCATCGGCCTTAGCGCGAATCCTTTCAGGATCATCCCCCCAAATTGTGACGCGAACAAGTTCCTCGGTACCACTGGCGCGAATATTGAGACTCCAGTTAAGCTTTTCAAGCTCCTTAGTTTGTTGTCTGATAAATTCCTCTGCGACTTCTGCGTTAGTTCTAAAAGCTTGCTTGAGAGCATGGCTAACTGGTTGATTTTTGATAGTCTGAGGAAGCTTTTTTAGCATAGAACAAATCGACTTTAAGGTAACATCGCTAGAATCGGTGCTTGAGGTTGATTCGGATTTGACTCCTTCCTTTTCTTCGGCTTTAGCTTTCTGAATAGCTTCATAACCTAAAATGAGCTGATCTTCGCTTTGTTTCCTGGCGAGAGTTTCACTATAGATTTTGGTCATAACAAGGGCGGTAAGAATACCATCACCCATAGATTCGCCAGGGAGAATAATGTGACCACTCTGTTCACCACCAAGTAGGATGCCAGCTTCACGCATTTTGGCGGAAACATTTTGGTCGCCAACATCGGTCATGACAAGTTCGACGCCGGTTTCCTTGGACCAATTCAGGAGACCTTTATTTGCCATGATAGTTACGGCAACTTTAGGTAGACCAAGATAATTAGCAATGCAGGCCACCATGTCGTCACCGTCAATAACAGTACCATCAGCATCAACCATCAAACAGCGATCGCCATCACCATCAAAGGCAGCACCAAAATCCAACTGCTTTTCCTTGACTAATTGAATAAGTGATTCAAGGTGAGTACTGCCGCAGTTTTTGTTAATATTTTCACCATAACTGGAGTCGTCATGAATAACTTCAACTTTGGCGCCAAAATATTCAAAAATTTCACGCGCCACGACACTGGTCGCGCCGTCAGCACAGTCGAGACCGATTTTTAAGTGAGAAAAATCTGGCTTTTGGCGATCAGAAATAGTCGTAGGACCGATGTGCTCAAGATAATCCTTGAGGTGGTCAAGATAGCGAGACTTAGCATCAGCATGTAGATCTTCAGCAAATTCAACGACACCAACATCAAAGCCAGTCTCATTCTCCAAAGCATTTTCGATAGCGTTGACGCCAGCCTGACTGAGTTTGACGCCAAAGGGGTATTTTTTAATTTCATGAGAGAGATCTTGCCCGCTCGAGGTGGTACCGGTACCCTTAAAACCAACACCTCCTGGCATAACCGCCTCAAGGCCACCAATCGAATCGCCACGCTCAAAAATTTTAATGCCGTTATCAGTCGCAGGATTATGAGAAGCAGTGACGTCAATAGCGAGATCATAGCCCATCTGATAAAAAGCGTAATTTATGGCTGGAGTAGGGAGGACGCCCACATTGCCATGATCGATGCCGACGGTTTCGAGGGCCTCTTCAAAGTTGCGTAGAATCCATTCAGTTGATTCTCTAGTGTCACCACCGAGGAGAACCTTAACTGGGCGCTCCATACCATCCGCGGTCTCACGAGCATTACCGAGGTAGCGCACAATGCCAAGAGTGATAGCCTGAATAAAACCAGGGGTGAAGGCATCTGCTTTTTGACGAATACCATCGGTGCCGAAATATCTAATTTTGCCTTTCATAGACTCCTTTCTATAGAGAAAATAATACCACAGATTTGATGTTTTTCATGATACTATAAAATCACATCAAGGGGAAACAAATGTTATATATCGATACTGGATCATCAACTATCAAAAAATATATAACTAAAAAATAATTTAATATTAATTTAGTATCAATAATTAAATGAGTGCAAGTTCTGCTTCAATTACTGAGACAATATCAAGAACGGTACTACCGCGAGACAAGTCGGAAACAGGGGCGTTGAAGCCTTGAAGAATTGGGCCGGCGGCAGTGAAATTGCCAAATTGTTCCATGGCTTTATAAAGAATATTGCCAGAATTGAGATCTGGGACAATTAAGACATTAGCATAGCCAGCAACAGGAGAGTTTGGAGCCTTTTTCTCACCAACACGAGGATTGATCGCTGCGTCAAGCTGCATTTCTCCGTCAATGAGAATTTCAGGATGAGTTTCCCTAACCTTTTCCACGACAGCTTGTGAAAGTGAGATAGTTTCATCTCTGCCGCCAGAACCGAGGGTGGAGAAGCTTAGCATAGCAATACGGGGAGTGAGGAAATCATTTAATGCGGAATCAGTAGAATCGTGGTTTAGGTATTTAAAATACTTAGTGGCAGTCTCGTAGGTTTGAAGGGTAATATCGTAGAGTTGATCGAAACTAGGGTGTTTGCAAGCAGCGGCATCGCCAAGAATAAAGACAGATTGACCGAGAGGAGTGGCTTTATTTTCTTTAGTAAAAATGAAGCTAGCGGAGAAAGTTGGTTTTTCGAGCTGGCGCGGGTTTTTGACGCCGATGATGTCGCAAGCGGCAAGGATGACATCGCGAGAGGTGTAATCAATACCAGCGATCATAGAGTCGGCAACACCAGCCTTAACGGCGGCACAGGCATGCTCGAGATTATCGGCGCCAATAGCTTCAAAATCAGGGAATTTTTGCTTAGCAAGTTTGATGGCCTCCTGGACATAGGGATGATTAATTTCTGGAAAAACAATTCGTTTCATTTTTACTCCTCCTCAGGGTCTTTTAGTCTATTTTATGTAATTTTCTCTCTTTTGGGAAGAAAAAGTCACTTTATGCTAGAATGATGAAAAGTAAAGTAATTATGAGAACGCAAAAATGGAAATACAAACAGACGAGCTAGAGCGAATCATTAAATTTTACCGGATTAGTGATGATCTGGATTTTATTGGTTTTCGAACAGTAGATCCAGACACTTTTTGGTATGTTTTTCAGAGTAAAAATAATCCTCGTAGAAACTTTATTTTACACGCATCGGATTATATCTCTTGGTGTTGTGGAGAAGGGGAGCCACCAGAATTCCTTGAGGCTAATTATTTTACCGATTTTATTTGCTCCTTTCCTGTGAAAAGATGGCTAACTAGTCATGATGGTTTGAACTTAGACGATGAAACTGGCGACCGTGAAGGATATCTATACTGGGCGTCTACTGGCGACCGTTGCATGATGGCGGAAATAGAAGGTGAAATTCCCGAGATGGCAATTCGTACACTAAAAACAGAAATTCCCATTCATGACGAGCTGGAGATTGCGGCGTACGCAAGGCATTTTATTGGTAATGAAACTTTTTCAAAAATTCCACGACCATCAAGCCAGGACTCTAAATTTTTAGACGAAAATATTCGCAGAATAATCCGCACAAATATGCTGAAAATTGCGGAGAAAATAATTGCCGCGGGAGTAACCGGCGTAACGGAAGAGGACCTAGAGAACTGTAACTCTGAGTCATTTAGATACACTAGACTATGGCCAATAGAGAAGAAGGAATATAAGCCTGATTGGGTGGTTGAAAAAGATACTTCCAAATCTATCTCGAAAATTAATGAAGTAAATTTTTTAGTTAAAATTAACAACCAAAGTTGGCTGGCGCTATGTGAAATAAGGGACTTTCCAAACTACTTTGATGAGCGAAATATATTAATTACGATATTAAATAGATATATTCGTTTACACAGCGATAGGCCTGGACCAAGGTTTTTGCCAAGACAGACGGTTTTTTCTATTCTCGAGAAATTTAAGATAGATTCCGCTGGTGAATTGAGATTTCAGATAATGATTGAGAGTGCCAAGGACTGCAAGTTATATGTTTTTGTCGATGATCTGGATACAAAATATGTCTTAATTTGTCGGGACGTCAGACTTGGAAATTTAGATCAAGAAAAAAGTTATCTAGCACAAGAGTCCAGGATGGAGATAGCAGATTTTTACAGATTAAAGGATGATTTTGAAGAATATTACTATACGTGCAATGAAAACGAAGTAGTAGATACTAAAAATATCAAAACCACGGAGACGGAAGACATCCAAGAAGAGAGAAAATATTATTTTCTGGCGGGTAGGGTTCAAGATTAAAAGAATAAAATAGGCAAGAGATAGATATGAAGGGCATTGGGGAGTCCTGAGAAAAAGCAGAGAGTGAGAGCAAAAGAGAGGATAAGAACACGTCCGTAAATTGCCGATTTTTCATGCTTTTTATTGTATTGTTTATAAATTAAAACCAGTAAAACGGCGCCAAGTAGGAGCACTACGGCGCCACAGATACCCTGTTCATAGAGGATGGCGAGATATTCATTTTGAATGATTTCTTTAGGACTACCGAGCTCAGGATATTCTTTATACAGTGTTGGACCGGCGGCGCCAAGACCGACACCATCGAATAGACGACTGAATGAAGCCTGCCACGAGGAGAGGGCGAGGTGGTTAAGGTTGAGGCGAATCTCTGTTGACTCTGCAATGTAACCAGTGAATTGTGGGGTTTTTGGGACAGAGCTCTCTGGATTTTTTTTCGGATCTGACGAAAACTGCTCATTTAACTCAGGGGTTTTATGATTTCTATTATTTTCGCTATTTTTGTGGAATATCTTAGCAAGATCAATGCGACCAAGGGAGAGTTGATTAACAGAGGTAGAAATACCATCAAAGAAAGTGTGGGTGGTTGGGCCAAGTTCAGTAAACACGCCTTGGGCCGACAATGTGAAGAAGAGTGGTAGAAAAACTACAGCAGAGAAGAGAAGAGACTGACGAATAAGATCTTTTAATATACAGGCTTTCTGCTTGAGAATTTCGACGGTTTTATAAATGAATAAGATAAAAATACCAACCCAGAAAGAAAATATGGCACCACGAGAGAGAGTGAGATAAAGTGTGGCAATCAAGAATAGCGGGAGGCTATAACAAAGAGTACGGCCAACTTTTGACACAGGGTATGGGGAGGGGTTAAGTTTTTGATCTTGCTTTTTTGATCCCTCAAAAAGATAGAAAAGGCTAAGAAAGATTGGGGCGAGAAGGAGGTTGGCCATAAACTGCGGTTCAATAGCGAGGCCGTTCGGATGAGGAAAACCAAAAACAGTTGAAGTGCAACCTTCACACAAAAAAGTTATTTCACGAGGAGCGCCAGCAATATCCAAAATTGATTGAAACCAACAAAAAACTGAAATAGAAGCTCCAGCGATGAGAAGATTCTTTTTGATATTTTTCCCTATTTGGTTTTTATATTGTGAAATATTTTTAATAATTGTCAATAGGGAAATATAGATACACCAGATGACACCGGAAGTGAGAATGGCGCGAGGGAAATTGGGTGAATCAATAGCATTAACAGTAGTATATAGCGGATATATAGGGGATAAAACCCGGATAAAGTGAGCACAAAGAATAGACAATTCACGGGAAGAGGAAGCTTGAAGAAGTTGCCTTATGGGTTGTTTGGGTTTAGTAATTGCCCTAAGCGAATAAACATAAAACCGAAAAGCTCCGGGGAGTGAGAGGACGGCAAAAATCATAAGCCAAAGGAGTGGTAGAGATAATTCAAAATTAGTGGTTGCGGTGGAGAGAATTGGGATGACTGGGTGATAAGAAAAAAATAAACAAAATGGCAGGCAGAGAAGCATAAATTGTTGAGGCTTAGAAAGAGGTGACACAGGAGTTCCGATTGAGTCTGAGCTGGTTTTAGTTACTGATTTTTTTGACATCAAGGTGGCCTTTCTTAATCAGATTGTTTTTTATCAAATAGGATACCTTCTTTTTTGAGGGTTTCCTTAATATAGTGTTCTAGCTGAGTTTTAAAGTGTTGGTTTGAAAATTTTTCAGCAGTCTCCGAGATTTCTTGAGGTGAAAGGAGGGAAGAGTGAGGTGCCTGATTTTTGACGGTGGATTTTTCTTTATTTTTCTCTGTCCTATTTTCAGATTCTGAATAAATTTGATTGAACTTTTTTATAGATTTAGCCAGGGAATCGACGGATTGCTGTTCAAAGAAGAGGCCATTTTTTCCGTCTAAAATATAATCTTTGGCGCCACCTTGATTATAAGCAATAACGGGACAACCGGCAGCGAGGGCTTCAACTGGAGCGATTCCAAAAGGTTCTTCGGATGGAAAAATGAAGGCCTTGGCGTTTTTTAAATATTCTTTGAGTTCAGATTGCGGCATCACACTATGGAGAGTGATCAATTTTGGATTTCGGTTTGCGAGACGTTCAAGATTTTTATGCTCGGGACCGTCTCCAATCAGAATAAGTGGTTGATTTTCTTTGAGGCAGGCCAAAATTGCGAGATCGAGACGCTTCCAGCCGACTTGGCGAGAAAAGTTGATAAAATAGCCACTCGAACAACCACAGGGGTCAGAACTTAGGGCTTGAGAATTTAGGGCTTGGCAGTTTAAGACTTGAGAGTTTTCCACAGTTTCGCATTGACGTGTATCCACTTTGATATTCTGATATATTTCCGTTTCTATTTGACTTATACTCGATTTTATGTGGTGATACTTTTTTTGTTCAATTTGACTTTTGTCATTTTTAATGTTTTGATATAATTTTTTATTTATTTGACTTTTTATATTTTGGTGTTGTTCTATTATTTGACAATTCCCTTGTGTGATGTTTTTATATTTTGCCACCTCTGAAAAAGTCTCTGTATTGACTGGCGGATAGATAACTTCTGCTTCCCTCTTGTAAAATTTTTTAATTTCAGCCTTGGCGAATTCTGAGATAGTAATGTAATGATCTGGGCGGGCGGCAGCTTCTAGATCTTTTTTTCTTAATCTTGGTAGAAGTAGCTTGAAGATAGGGCGGATAAAAAAGTTGAGCGGACCAAAACCTGGATCCTTTTGATATTCTTCTGTTTTTCCCCAGTAATATTGAGTAGGCACGTGACAATAGCAAAAATGAGCACCTGGCTTGGTCTTGACGTACTTTGCATCGCAGCCAGAAACAGAGATAACGAGATCATATTCGGTAAGATCGAGATGTTTGAAATAGCTCTGACGAAGCGGAGCAATAAAACGGCGCAAGAAGGCCGGGATAAGATTGAGCCAACCAGTTTTTACTTCTGCATCTTTGAACCAATCAATTCCCTCCGGGCGATATTGTGAGGTATAAATTGGGGCTGACGGAAAAAGATGGTGAATTTCACGGAGTACTTGCTCGGCCCCACCAACTACGGTCAACCAATCACAGACAAGAGCAACTTTGAGATCCTTGAGGGGCCTTGATGATATTTCGGCTTCTTGAGATCCTGATCCAGTCTCGAAGGGTTTGGTTTGATTTTCTTGTGACATTTACTTGGCGCCCTTACGAATTAATACAGCCTGGATGGTTCGTAAGAGGATTTGCAAGTCAAAAAGGACGGACCAGTTCTGAATATAATAGAGGTCGAGAGCGCGACGCTCGTCAAAACTAATTGAACGGCGACCAGAGACCTGGGCTAGGCCAGTGAGCCCGGATTTAACAGTCAGAAGTAGCGAACGATCGCCATAATTTCTAAGTTCACCGGGGACGAGGGCGCGAGGTCCAACGAGTGAAATGTCGCCCTTAATAACATTGATGAGTTGCGGAAGTTCATCGAGTGAGGTGGCGCGGATGAATTTGCCAATCTTAGTAATGCGAGGGTCATGTTCTAGAAAATCGCCGTTTCCGCGGTATTCCTGGCTAAGTTTTGCAGCATTTTTAAGCTTCCCTTCCCTTTCCATTTTGGCAAAAGCAGCCTCTGGACTCATGCCAGAATATTCAATTTTCATACTGCGGAACTTATGGATTTTAACCTTCTGATTGAACCGGCTAAGACGAATCTCAGAATAAATCGCACTAGCTTTTGGGGTAGAGATCTTAATAATCAACCAAATTATTAGCATAAGAGGCGAGGAAAGCAAGAGAAGAATGGTGCCAAGTACGAGATCCATAATTCGTTTAACAACCTTTGCGTTGCCCATAAGGGGAGTAGCTTTCACCATGATGACTGGAGTGCTGCCGATTAGCTCTAGTTCACCCATCGAGGTTGAGAGGGTGGTTTCAGATGGAGTGAAATAATATTGCAGATGGTGGTTGATCGATTGGCGATAAACATATTCAACTTGTTTTTCGTCGGTCTGGAAGATTACATCGGCTTCACAGTTTTTTAAAGCTTCTTTGAGTGAAGTGTATTGGAGAGTACTACGAAATTCCTTAGGAATATATTGACTGCCAGCTACGACGCCAACAACGCGATATCCCTCCTCTGGATAATCGGTCATTTGACTAATTAAATGCGTAGTGAGTTTGGAATTGCCAATAATAATCGCTTTCATGGCACCAATTCTCTGCTGTAAAATACAGCGACGGATGAATTTTAGAATGAAGCGCATGAGAGAGAGTGAGAAGAAACAGATGATCATGGCATAGAGAGCGATCAAGCGGACCGGGAAAAGATCACCTTCAACGAAGAAATCGAAGGTAATAATAAACATAATACCAATCACGGAAGCCGTAAAAAGACGCGAGAGTTCTTGCCATCTTGAGCGGCCGAGAAAGATTTTTTTATTATAGAGACCGAGAACGGCCAAGATAACGAGCCAGGCCGGAACCATAAAAGCGACCGAAAGAGTGAAGCGGAGTGGATCGGAGACGAAATAATAAGGGCGGCTATCAAAATGTGTGCGGATTAAATAGGCAAACAGAAAGGAGGCAATAATTGCCAAAGAGTCGCCTAGCATAAGGCAGAAACGGAAAAAAACTACGCTAGAATCTTTTTTCATTTATAGATATTTTACTCTAGAACCGGTAAAAGGTACAGAAGTTTTACCGGTTATCCTAGAGTGTTTTTTGGATTATTCTACAGTAACAGATTTTGCGAGATTGCGCGGCTGATCAACGTTATTCCCCTTAGCAACAGCAACGTGATAAGCGAAGAGTTGGTTTAAGAGATTAAAGAGAATTGGAGTGAGGATTTTGAAGTCTGTTTTAATCCTAACTACAGCATCAACTGGCAGGTCTACATCGGTATCAGTAAAGATAACCACGTGGCCGCCACGAGCCAGAACCTCCTGGATACCTGAGATGGATTTTTCATAGAGGAAGCCAGACTGTAGCATAACAACTTCAAAGAAACGATCATCGATGAGGGCGATTGGGCCATGTTTTAATTCCCCAGTTGGATAAGCATTGGCATCAATGTAAGAAATCTCTTTAAGCTTCAACGCACCTTCGAGAGCGATCGGGAAATTAGTGTCACGACCGAGGTAAATGGCGTGGTCGTAACTTGCAAACTTTTTAGCCAGTTGTTCGATCTCCTGGTTTGAAGCTTTGAGAATCTTAGCAATTTCTTCCGGCAGCTTAGCGAGTTCATCGATAACTGGAGTAAGCGCACGAGGACTGACGCCTTTAGCTTCAGCAATAGTCAACCCAAACATAAGGAGAGCGGCTACTTGAGAGGTAAAGGCTTTAGTGCTAGCAACAGAAATTTCAGGACCAGCATGAACGTAGGTACCACCGTCAACTTCACGAGCGATAGTCGAACCGATGGCGTTAACGATGCCAATGGTCTTGGTTCCCTGTGTTTTGATTGCACGAAGGCAGGCGAGAGTATCGGCGGTCTCACCAGATTGAGAAATAATTAAGGCGACTGAATCTTCTGGGATATAAGCATGGCGGTAACGATACTCAGAGGCAATTACTGGGTCAATCGTGACGTCCGGTAAGAATTGCTCAAAGAGATAAGCGGCGGTCTTGGCAGCATAATAGGCAGTACCACAGCCGACCATAATGAGATGACGAATAGATTTTAACTCCTTAGCGGAGAGATTTGGTCCGCCAAGATGAACAGTGTGTTCTGCCTGATTAATACGACCGCGGAGGGTTTCCGTGAGGGAGTTTGGCTGTTCCATAATTTCTTTGAGAAGAAAATGATCATAGCCACCTTTCTGAATAGCAGAAAGATCTGTGAGAATTTCCTCGACTTTGGCAGAAACCGGCTTTAGATCGAGGGTTTTAACGTCGACACTATTTTTGGAAAGCACCGCAACTTCACCATCATTGAGATAAATGGCTTTTTGGGTGTAGCCAACAAGAGCGGAGGCGTCAGAAGCAACAAGGGTTTCGGTCTCGCCAACGCCAATAACGAGCGGTGAGCCACAGCGAGCAACCACAAGATGGTCGGGATCAAGAACGCTAAGCACGGCAATACCAAAAGTCCCTTCAACAAGCTTGAGAGCCTGAGAAACTGCATCTTCGAGGCTAGTTTTGCCGGCTTGATAGAAACTATCAATAAGGGCAGCGAGAACTTCAGTGTCAGTATCTGATTTAAAGTCATAATCTTTAAGTTGTTCTTTGAGGGCTTTGTAATTTTCAATGATACCATTGTGGACTAGGTAAATCGAGCCAGCCTGATGCGGGTGAGCGTTACGCTCGGATGGATTACCGTGAGTAGCCCAGCGAGTGTGGCCAATACCGATATGATCGGAAGTGCGATGGTCTTTAATTTTTTCTTCGAGATTTTTGATTTTTCCAACAGCACGAAGTAGGGTTGGGTGATTTTCATGATCTAAAGTAACGACACCGGCTGAATCATAACCACGATACTCGAGGCGTTTCAAACCTTGTAAGAGAAAATCCTGAGCATCTTTTTCACCGATATATCCAACAATTCCACACATAAATGTATCTCCTTAATATTTTTTTATTATAGCACTGGAGAGTGTTTTTAGATGGATTAAGAAAGATTTTTAGAGAGTTGCGGCAAGTTCAAGTGCGTTTTTGATGGCGACATCCATATCCCAGTAACGGTAGGCGCCGAGGCGGCCACCAAGGATAATGTTTGGATAGCGTTCCTTTAAGAGGTCCAGATATTTTTGATAAAGCGCCTCAGATTCAGCATTATTGACCGGGTAGTAGGCTTCCTTCCCTACCTCATAATCGGCTGGATATTCTTTACAGGTGTAAGATTTCTTGGAAACGAAAACTTCTGGTTGGTGGATTTGATAATATTTATAATCATGAGTCCTGGTGTATGGGATATCCTTATCAGCTTCATTGACAACGGCATGACCAAGATCCTGGTCGGTCCACTCTGCTTCGAAACGAAGACTACGATATGGCAAGACACCTAATTCATAATTTAAGAGTTCATCGATTGGACCAGTATAAATGACCTTTACACCTTCAATTTCAGATTCAATATCTTTGAAGCTAGTATTTAGGCGGACTTCGATATTGTCGGAATTAAGCATATTTTCTACGATTTTAGTGTAGCCAGCTTTTGGGATTCCCTGATGTTTGGCGGAAGCAAAATAGCGGTTATCATGATCAAAGCGGACCGGAATTCGCTTCAAGATTTCAGCGCTGAGGTTTTTGGCGTCAGTGCCCCACTGTTTTTCAGTGTAGTTTTTAATAAAAGCTTGATAGAGTTTTTCGCCAATGAGGGCAATTCCCTTTTCTTCAAAATTCTGAGGTTCTGCAATATGGTATTTTTCAATATCCTTTTTTATTTCTTCATCAATGAAAGCTTTAGCTTCTTCAGCGGTGAAGTTTTTATCATACAAGAGATTGATCGTGTCAAGATTGATTGGCATTGGATAAAGTTTACCGTCATGACGAGTAGGTACGGTATGGATGTAATCATTAAATTCGGTGAATTTGGTAATGTAATTCCAAACCTCTTCGCTCTCAGTATGAAAAATATGGGAACCATACTGATGAATTTCGATACCAGTTTCAGAGTCAGTGTAGGAATAGGCATTACCGGCAAGGTGTGGTCGACGGTCGATAACGAGGACCTTCTTTCCGGAAGCAGCAAGTCGCTCAGCAACAGTAGCACCAAAGAATCCGGCACCGACAATCAGATAATCGTAATTCATATTATTCCTTTCTTTTTAAAACAATTTGAGGTAAGCGTCAGCAACGATTTCAGGGTCACCTTCTTTAATAATTTTTCCCTGATCAATGAGGATGGCGCGGTCACAGAACTTGCGAACATTTTCCATGGAATGGGTAACGAGAATGACGGTTTGGTTTTTATTAAGTGAGGCAAAATATTGATTACATTTCTCCTGGAAGGCGGCGTCACCGACGGCGAGAATTTCATCAAGAATCAGAATATCACCACGAGCGCGAATCGCAATAGAAAATGCAAGACGAACCTGCATACCTGAGGAGTAATTCTTAAGTTTCTGATCCATGAAGGGAGCGAGTTCAGCAAACTCCACAATGTCATCAAACATTTTATCCATTTCTTCATTGGAGAATCCAAGCATGGCGCCATTCATGTAGACGTTTTCACGACCAGTCAGCTCTGGATTAAAGCCAACACCAAGCTCGATAAATGGGACAAGAGAGCCGTTGATTGTGATGTTACCAGAATCAGGAACGTAGATTTGGGCGAGAATCTTAAGCAAAGTGGATTTACCGGAACCGTTACGACCAACAATACCCAAGAATTCACCTTTTTTAACATTAAAGCTAATATCTTTTAAAACTTCTTGTTTTGTATACCCCTTAATGCCTTTGAGACGATTAAAGATGGCTTGTTTGAGGCCCCAAGAACGCTCAGTAGGAAGCTTAAAGCTTTTTGATAAATGATCAACAATAATGATATCTTCGGCGGAATCTTTTTTCATGGAATTAGCTTTCTTCTGAGTCTTTTTGGTCGCTTCTGGATGAGTTTTTGATAGTTTTTTAAACATTAGGCTTCCTCCGCAAAGTATTTTGAACGTTTCCTAAAGTAGAGACCGCCGAGAGTGATAATGACAATTACAATGAGAATTGGCACAAAGTGAAGCAGCTGTTCAGGAAGATAATTCCAGGTGGTGATGGTTTGGTTGGTGATTAGAAAATAACGAACATCCTGGATGACTTGAGCGATTGGGTTTAGGAGAAAGATTTTTGCGGCGAGAGGACTAGCGTCAGCGACCATGGTGATTGGATAAATAACTGGAACGGCATAGAAGAGGGCCTGCATAAAAACCTCCCAGATTGAGGAGATGTCGCGATATTTAACATTGATGGCGCCAAGAAAGAATGAGATACCAAGAGAGAGTAAATAAAGCTCTAGGACAATAAATGGAACGATAAGCCAAGAGAGACTTGGGGTAACGCCGTTAATAATAGCAAAAATAATGACCACGCTGAGATTGATGAGAAAATTAATTAAGGCGGTAGTTGTAGCAGAAACGACGATAATCCATTTTGGAAAACTGATTTTACGGAGTAGGTCGCCACGAGCCACAATAGCCTGGATACCTTGACTTGTGCATTCAGAAAAAAAGCTCCAGAGCACGGTACCAGCTAATAAATAAACTGGATAGTGCGGAATATCGCTACCCATTTTAAGGATTTTAGCAAAGACGACATAGAGGATGGCAAAGAGCATCATTGGGCGCAGCACAGCCCACATATAACCCAAGACGGATCCCTGATAGCGTAGTTTAAAATCGGTTTTAACTAACTCCTT
The DNA here is from genome assembly GCA_963539995.1 of uncultured Candidatus Saccharibacteria bacterium. GTDB lineage: Bacteria > Patescibacteriota > Saccharimonadia > Saccharimonadales > Saccharimonadaceae > Nanosyncoccus. The sequence continues at coordinate 2,212 of CAUTNG010000010.1, read as the reverse complement.
CAAAAGAATGCGGTTTTTGCGACTACAGATGTTAGGGATTTTCATAGATTAAATTATACCATAGTGAAAAATATTTTTCTGATGTTACAATAAGCATATGAAGCAACCGTTAATATCGATCATTATTCCTGTTTATAATACTGGTGACAAGGCTGTAAAACTTTTGAATCAGTTAGTGAAAGATGCTTATGAAAATTTAGAGGTTATCTGTATTGATGATGGATCTCAGGATGATAGCTATCTACTCCTCAATGAATTTAAGAGGCAACAGAAACTTTTGGGGAGCGGTCGAAAAATTGTACTAATCCGACAAGAGAACGCAGGACCAGCAGCGGCAAGAAATCGTGGACTAGCTGAAGCACGTGGAGAATTGATTGCGTTTATCGATTCAGATGATGCGGTATCAAAAAAATATTTGAGTGAGATGAGTAAACTGTTACTTGAAGATAAGGTAGCGGTAGCGACATCTGGATTTTTATACAAAAGAATTCACCAGAAAACCGAAAAGCCGATGTTTACAAATGAAATTTCTGAACGGGGCGGAGAGGAAGATTTTAAGGCCTATATTTTGAAGAATTTAGCAAGTGACGGTCGACTCTATGCTTCCGTAAATAAGATGTTTCGTGCGGAGATCATCAAAAAATACGAACTGAAATTCCCTATTGGCTGGGATTTTGCAGAAGATACGAATTTCGTATTGCAATATTTAAAATGTGCCGAAAAAGAGGGGTTTGATAGACTGAAATTTTTGGCAAAACCATATTATATATATCACTATGGAACCGAAACTAGTACCGTGGCGAGCTCTTCCCTACCTTGGAGAAATTGGCAGAAAAGTTTTGATTATTTGAAAAAATGGGTAGGAAAAAATCCAACCAAGGAACAGAAAAAATGGCTGGCGCGAGTGATGTTGCGCTGGAAAATTTCACACGCGTTGGCGGTAGCGCGCAGTAACCAGAAATTAACGGAAAAATGGAAATACTTGAATCCGTTGTTGTTGCCGTTTGCAAGTGTGGCGGCTAGGATACGTAAATAAAAAATTAATTAGAACGACTAAAAATATCGAACTCTAAGTTCGATATTTTTATTGTATATAGGAGTCTGTCTTATAAATTAATTCTGGTGATTAAGAAAATTAATCGTATCGCGCATGGCGTCTGCCACGGTGAGTTCAGTCTGCCAATCAAGTTCGCGCTTGGCCTTCGCTGGATCGGCATAAATTTCAGCTAAGTCACCTGGACGGCGATCGGTGATGCGATGAGCAAGTGGTTTACCGCTAGCTTCTTCAAAAGCCTTGATGATTTCGAGGACTGAAGAGCCCTTACCTGAGCCTAGATTATAAACCTTGGCGCCTGGAGTTTCTGTGGCTTTCAAGGCGGCGAGATGCCCCTTAGCGAGATCAACCACATGAATGTAGTCACGAATACAGGTGCCGTCTGGAGTATCATAATCATCACCATAGACCTGGAGCTCTTTGATTTTACCTTCGGCAACACGCATGACGACTGGCATAAGGTTGTTTGGGATACCGTTTGGATCTTCACCAAGAAGTCCGGAAGCATGAGCGCCGACTGGGTTAAAGTAACGCAAAATCACGACAGAGAGTTCTGGGCGGGCAATGGCCTCAGCTTCAAGAATCTTTTCAATGACGTGTTTAGTTTCACCGTAAGGGTTAGTGATACCAACGCCGGTAGTCATGGACTCATCGAGCTTGCCAGAATTGAGACTACCATAAACAGTAGCAGATGAGGAGAAAATAATTTTATTAACGTTGAATTCGGCCATACACTTCAAGAGATTGAGGGTGCCGGTGACATTGTTTTCATAATAGCGGAGTGGCTGTTCGATCGATTCAGCAACAGCTTTGAGTCCGGCAAAATGAATGACTGCATCAAACTGAGTGGCAGCAAAAAGTTCGCGCATTTTTTGATAATCAAGTAAGTCAACTTGATGAAAAACTGGAGTCTGACCAGTGAGTTGATTGATTTTTTCTAGGACAGTGATTTTACTATTAAATAAATTATCCAGGATTTCAACTTGGTGACCCTGTTTTTGCAATTCAACAACGGTATGAGAGCCGATATAGCCAGTACCACCGGTGACGAGAATCTTCATATTATTAACTCCTATTTATAACCTTCCTTTATTATATACTCTTTAGGGTGATTTTTCGAAAAATCCAATAGAGAGCACTAAGAGGAGACGAGAGTAG
>CAUTNG010000009.1:0-24226 GCA_963539995.1 uncultured Candidatus Saccharibacteria bacterium | reverse complement strand
AGAAATATGGTATCATCGACCAGGTGATTGATAAGTAAATTAGTAAATTATTAAAAACCTATTTCGAAGAACTCGAAATAATCGCCAAATCAATAAGCTGAATACTCGAGACAATAAAAAATATCCACTGCGTTTAGTGGATATTTTAATATTAACGATTTTTCTTGATGTAAGTATCTTCCTTTTCCAGCCTTGCCTTCAAGGTATATTCCTTACATTTACCATTCGTACAGTTTGCCGCCTCATAAGTATAATCGCTATCTTCCTGGCCGAGGTTAATGCCGCTCGGGTCGGTAAACAGGCTTGGATCCATCACTTTCAAATTCTCTTCAGAAATATTTTCCGGATAGTATCCATTCTTCGCATGGAATCCCTCTTCAAGCGCATAGTACATCGCATTGATTGCCTCCTTACGCTGTTCGTCACGATGCATCGCATCGAGATTTAGTTTTTGTAAAAAGAATAAAATCAGCAGCAGAGAAGCAAAGAAAATCACTACCACCAGCTCCAGGATCGTAAACCCGCGCTCACGTTTCATTTTCATCATACTCATATTATACATGATATTTTACTAAGAAGTTTTGCACCTTAGAAGATATTTTCTTAAAAGTTGGCAGCTCATAAAAAACCTCAAGGTCGATCCATCGAAACCCATTTGATTCATTCTGATCAACCTTAATCTCTTTAATACTATCTGACACAAAAAGGTATCCAAAATCATGGTGCATATGTGCGCCTTCGTGTTTTTTACTATTTTCTGGAATTGGATGTGAGTCAACCCTAAAAGGAACTAAATAATTCTCAGGGTCTACTTGGATATATGTAAAATTATCAGGATTTTGGCTAGTCTCTTCTTTTAACTCGCGTAGTGCTGCATCTAATGGTGTTTTATCGTACTCCTCAATATGGCCACCAGGCTGTAATAATTTATTTAGTGATTTATGCTCTAATAGTAGAATCTTTTTTTCTTTAGGACAAATAATGAAAGACGACGCAGTAAAATGTCCAGTAAAGTTTTTACGATTAGTAATTTCTAAATCAGAGCTCATTTCTTGATTTGCTAAATTTATCGCATCTTTAAGATCTTCTGCTTCATCTGGAAAAATCCTTAAATATCCATCAAGTAATTCTTTAATCATAAAACCATTTTATCATTAAACCCTGCTATAATTTTCTTATGGGAAAGATTTCGAGTCAGTTTGTCTGTCAGAATTGTGGTGCCAAATATTCGAAGTGGGCCGGTCATTGTAGTAATTGTGATGCCTGGAATAGTATCGTTGAGGATCTGGTTGTACCTGAATCTACAGGGAAGAATGCGATTTCTCAAGCCAAAACCAGCGGCAAGATTTTGAAGTTCACCAAAATCAACGAAATCGCCGTCGACAATGATAAAGAGCGTTTAAAAACAGAGTTCCCAGGTCTTAATGAAGTGCTGGGCGGTGGTATCTTGCGTGGCTCAGTCACTCTTCTTGCTGGCCAGCCTGGTATCGGTAAATCTACCATCCTTATGCAAATTTGCGCCGAAGTTGCAAAACAGCATCATGTCCTCTATGTTTCCGGTGAGGAATCTGCTAGCCAGGTTAAAATGCGCGCTGCGCGTCTTGGTGCTGACTCTGAAAAGCTTGTCTTTGCTAGTTCCACTTCCGGCAACGATATTGCCAAGACCATTTCGAGTGGTGAGTTTGATCTAGTAATCGTAGATTCTATCCAAACTCTCGCAATCAACGAAATCTCCTCTGCGCCCGGTACCGTCTCGCAAATCACTAATGCCGGTAATCTTATTATTCAAGCCGCTAAGTCTACGGATACTGCTGTTATCATTGTCGGTCATGTAACTAAGGAGGGTACTCTTGCTGGACCTAAAGTTCTAGAGCACCTAGTCGATGTTGTGGTTAATTTTGAGGGAGACCGTTACGGCGGCTTTAAGACTATTCGTGCCGTGAAAAACCGTTTTGGTCCAACCTCCGAGGCTGCCATTTTTGAAATGAATGAAAAAGGCTTGAGCGAGGTGCAAAACCCTTCTGCTGCCCTCCTTTCCGAACGTCAAAATACCGATGGCTCGATCATCCTTGCCACCCTTGAAGGCACGCGTCCGCTTCTAGTTGAAATTCAGGCGCTCTGTACGCCAACCAATTTTGGTTATCCAAAACGCGCCGCCTCCGGTTTTGACCTTAATCGCCTCAATCTTCTTATTGCCGTTATCGAGCAGCGCACCAAGCTCAACCTCAGTGATAAAGATATCTTCTTGAACGTCGTCGGTGGTATCAAAATTAAGGATTCGGCTGCCGATCTTGCGGTCTGTCTTGCCATCGCCTCTGCTGCCGCCGGCCGCAAGCTTTCCGAAGAATATGTTGTTTTTGGTGAAGTTGGTCTTGGAGGTGAAATCCGCTCTGCTTTCCGTCCAGATCAGCGTATTAGTGAAGCGAAAAAACTAGGCTTCAAGCATGCCATCGCTCCTGCCACCATCCGCGATCCATTTGTCATTCCAGTCAAAGATTTACGCACTACATTGATCAAATATGTTAATGAATAAATATATCACCAGATGAATATTATATCCACAGAAACATCCACCATAAAATCAAGTCAACCCGCAAATATGCAAGGGAACTGTTTATGAAAATTCTCGGCATTGACCCAGGTACTGGTATTTGTGGCTTTGGTGTCATCGATGTGAAAACCCAAAACGGCCGCGCAACTGGCCGTGCTAAGATGTTAGATAACGGTGTAATTACCACGCCAGCCCATACTCCTCTTCAAGAGCGTCTTCTTGATATTTATGAATCACTCCATGAAATCATCAAACTCAATCAACCAGACTGTGTTAGCATTGAAAAACTCTTCTTTACAAAAAATATCACCACAGGAATATCGGTAGCTGAGGCGCGTGGTGTAGTTTTATTAGTCTGTCGGCAACATAACCTCCCGACTTTTGAATATACACCAAATGAAATCAAGAAAACCATGACCGGATATGGTGGTGCCGATAAGAAGCAAATGCAGGAAATGGTCAAACTCCATCTTAACCTCAAAGATGTTCCAAAACCCGACGATGCTGCCGACGCCCTTGCTGCTGCCATCACTCATTCGCTCATGAATCTCGGAAAATAAAAATAGACTCTCCTAGAGAGCCTATTTTTTTGTTCTATAATGCGGTATTAACTTATCAAATGGTCTTAATTTATTAAATCCCGCATCAATTTCAAGCGATAACTTTTAGTAATTAATTGCACGAATCTCAAAGAAAGCCTGAGGGTGTGAACATACTGGACAAACTTCAGGAGCCTCCTCGCCCACAAAAGTGTAGCCACAGTTACGACACTTCCAAACAGTAACTTTTTCGGATTTGAACACCACATCATCGTCAATATTTTTTATCAACTTTCGGTAGCGCTCCTCGTGCTGCTTTTCAATAGCTGCCACACCCTCGAATTTTGCAGCAATCTCATGGAATCCCTCTTCATGCGCAATTCTTGCGAACTCAGCATACATATCGGTCCATTCATAATCCTCACCAGCAGCTGCAATCTCAAGATTAGTTCTAGTATCAGCAACCTTGCCACCATTGAGGTATTTGTACCACAACTTAGCGTGTTCTTTTTCATTGTCAGAAGTTTCAGTGAAAATTGCAGAAATCTGTTCAAAGCCGTCCTTCTTGGCCTGTGAAGCAAAGAATTGGTACTTCACGCGAGCCTGTGACTCACCAGCGAAAGCAGTCTGTAAGTTTTCATAAGTCTTACTGGACTTAAAGTTCTCATTATCAATATCGGACATAAGCCTCCTCTTAATTAAACATAAATGATACAATATAATTATATAACAAAAAGAGGTAATATAGCGAGGTATTTAAAACTGATATGCCTCACTGCCTAATCGAATATCCCAATAAGTCTGTATTGAAAGAAGTAAAATGGCAATTGAACGCGTAATTGATAATGTCTCACACGAGGACGACACCGAAGAGCAGGTTATCGAGGTCAGTCTTCGCCCAACCAGTTTCCAGGAGTATGTTGGCCAGGAACGCCTCAAGCGCAATCTTAAAATCGCCATCGATGCTGTCAAAAAACGCGCCGATGGTACCTCGCTAGATCACGTCCTTCTTTATGGTCCTCCAGGTCTTGGCAAAACTACTATGGCAAATGTAATTGCCCATGAGTTGGGCGCCAATCTTCGCGTCACCTCTGGTCCAGCAATTGAACGCGCCGGCGACCTCGCCTCTATTCTGACTAATCTTCAAGATGGCGACGTGCTTTTTATTGATGAAATCCACCGCCTACGTCGTGCTGTTGAGGAGATCCTTTATTCTGCCATGGAAGACTATAAGCTTGATATTGTTATCGGCAAAGGTCCAGCCGCTCGCTCGGTTCGTCTCGATCTTCCACATTTCACAGTTATCGGCGCCACCACTCGCACCGGCTCCCTTGCCGGCCCACTCCGTGATCGCTTTGGTATTACCCATCGTCTTGAATATTACAAAGTCCCTGAAATCGAACAAATCGTTGCTCGCACTGCCGCAATTTTGAATACCGAAATCAAACCGGAGGCCACTGCTCTCCTCGCTACTCGTTCTCGTCTCACCCCCCGTATTGCCAACCGTCTCACCAAGCGTGTTCGTGACTTTGCCGATGTGAACGGAAATGGAATTATTGATGCCCCAACCGCCACACGTGCTCTTGCTCTTCTTGAAATAGATGACCTCGGTCTTGACCCTGCCGATCGCAATATGCTCGAACTCATGCTAGAAAACTATGACGACCGCCCGGTCGGACTCACTACTATTGCTGCTCTCACCGGAGATGAAACTACCACTATCGAAGATTATTATGAGCCATATCTCATTCAGCTTGGTTTTATTGAAAAAACCCCACGCGGTCGTCGCGTCACCGAAAAAGCAAAAAAACATCTAAGCTCCACTTTATTTAACTAGATATATTGCAGTTGTATCATTGAATAGTAATGATACAATATGCAACTGGTAAATATTAATAGTATAGTATTTTATTAGAAAGGATGGTGGTATGTATGACGAAAAATTAATTCAAAAAATTAAACAAATCTATGAACAATACGTACTTAAGAATGTAGAAGATTTTCATCTTTATAACTATCAGAAATTTGAGGAGGAAATTTGGAGTCTAAAAGAAGAATTCAATCTTCAGGAAAGTCCATTTTTACTGCTTCCTGAACCAGCAGAAGAGGCGGATTATGATATGATGAATGCCACAAATGATGGCTTTACTGAGCCTGACAATTTAGCAAAAGAAGTTTACATCGAAAAAATGAGAATTTCTTATAATCGCTTTGTCGAATTACATAATAATCAGCTTTTATAATCCAATAACAATACAATCTTGAATATATGACTATTTACTATCCTATCCTATCCTAGCCCCCTTAATGTAACACTATGAGATGTTAACTCAGGCGAAAATTTGCAAAAACCTCTCTAAAATGCTATAATAATACAAATTAATTGGGACCAGAATATGGCAAAAAACTCCAAAAATCAGTTACCAGGCATCGCCCTAGAAAAAGGGGAACACCTTGTTCTCGTTATTAAACGTTCAAAACTTATCCCAGTTGGCTTTTGGGCTGGCGCGTTTTTGTGTTCCGCCGTCCTCATTGCGGCAAGCATTCTAGTTAACGGTGGCAGCTCGCTACTCTTTAATATGGATGCCGCCTCTCGCTCATTCTTCCTCATGATTATTCTTGTCGTCCTTGGTACTATCTGGATTGCCACTCTCATTTCTACTCATGTCTACCTCGGCAACTGCCTCTATGTTACCAATAAGCGCCTTATTCAGAATACCGTCAATTCACTTTTTTCTAGCTCTACCAACGTAATTGACCTCGTAGCTGTTGAGGATGTCAGTTTCAAACAAGCTGGTATTTTCGAGCATTTCTTTAGCATCGGTACTCTCCGCATGTCGACCATCGGCTCTGAAACGACCTATACTTTCTCTCATGTTGACACTCCAACGGATGAGCTTGAGACCATCACTCATCTCGTCCACATTGAAAAAGGCGAGGCCTCTGACGCCTGCCCAACCGACAGTCTCACGGCTTTAAGAAATGCTGGACGTGTTATTCGTTCTGCCGCACAAAATAATGCAGGGAACACTTCAGCAAACCAAAACGAGAATCTCGATGGCACCACGATCGTCGCAGCTAATACTGCAATTATTAACCCAGCTGCTGGTACCGTATCTGTGGAACCATCTATGGATCCTACTGCAAATAATGCTCCAGATACCAGCAGTAACACTTTTAATACTCCAAATACCTTATCCTAAGTCTAAACTAAGTCTAAACTAAGTCTAAACTAAACCGGAGTCAAAATTAGCGCCACTAAGCGCTAATTTTTTATAATCAGTATTCGATCAATATAAAGCTCGAGCAAACCCTAGGCTATCTCTGTTTTAAAGCAAGGCGAATTCTTTCTTCAACGCTAAGATCCGCGTCAACTTTTGCCAGTGCTTCAGTCGCCTCTTTCAATGGGAATCCTAAGGCCATCAAAGCGTCCAATGCCTCGTCATCTTCTGGCACAATAGCTGTTTTCACTTCTGTCGCGCCATATTTTGTAGGAAGGCCAACCTTGTCTTTTAAATCAACAATCACGCGTTCCGCGGACTTCTTTCCAACCCCCGAGGCCTTACTCACGAAAGTTGCATCCGCATTTGCAATTGCGTTACGCACCTCTTCCGGCGTGGCTAAGGACAAAATTGCCATCGCCGCCTTAGGTCCAACTCCGTTTACGGAAATCAACAGTTCAAAAATCTTCTTTGCCATCAAGCTAGAAAAACCATAGAGATCTTCCGCGTTTTCCCGAATCGCATGGTAGGTATAAAATTTCTTCCTCTCACCCACATTTGTCGCTTCCGCGTCAATTTGCGAAAGTCCAATCTCATACCCCACACCATGAACATCAACAATAATCGAATTTAGGAATTTCTCAGAAACTTCACCTTCAATGTGTGCAATCATATATTAATTTTAACATAAAAAAATAACGAACTTCTTCGTTATCCTAACAATAATCTGGTAGCACCAACTGGGATCGAACCAGTGACCTTAGGCTTATGAGTCCTACGCTCTAACCAGCTGAGCTATGGTGCCACTTGGCGGAAGGGACAGGATTCGAACCTGCGAAGCGTTAACTTGCTGGTTTTCAAGACCAGTGCCATCAACCACTCGGCCACCCTTCCGCTAATTATTTTAACAGATTATTCTGCGTTCGTAAATACGTTTGTTACATCGTCGAGATCGTCAATTGCGTTTAGTAACTTATCGACCTTCTCGGCATCTTCCTCACTCACTGGAACAGAGGTATTAGCAATGTAACGAAGTTCGGCATTTTCTACTGTCAAACCAGCATCAATCAGTGCCTGCCTGGTCTTCATCAAATCAGCAGCCTCTGTAATAATCTCAATGCCATCCTCATTCTCGTTTGCATCCTCAGCGCCGCAATCAAGTGCAGTCAGAAGTGCCTCTTCGCCTTTTTCAAGAATCTCAATTACGCCCTTTCTTGCAAACTGGAACATCACGCTTCCAGGGTCTGCCATGCGTCCGCCATTCTTAGCGAGAGCGTTTCGCACCTCTGGCATTGTACGGTTTTTGTTATCAGTTGCAATCTCAATGATGATACCAATCCCAGCCGGACCATAAGCTTCATAGGTTTCTTCAATCATCGCTGCAGCACTTTTATCAGTTGCACGTGCAATCGCGCGCTCAATATTTACCTTTGGCATGTTGGCCTTGCGAGCCTTCTCAAGCACCATTGCAAGAGTTGGATTCATAGTCGGATCACCACCACTCCTCGCCGCAATCGCAATTTGGTTTGCAATCTTCGTGAAAGCCGCCCCACGCTTGGCGTCGACGATGGCTTTTTGACGTTTGGTTGTCGCCCATTTACTGTGTCCTGACATTTGTTGACCTTCCTGTTTTTATAATTTCTTCTCTATATTATACCATTAAAGCCCTATAAAATCTCTACCAATCACCGCCATTTTATCTTTTGGCAAGTTAAATTTTTTGTTCGTGCCATAAATTCTAATCGCCCTCAGAAAATCTTTCAGCTGCACTCGAGTCAAATTCACTCCAATCTTCTCACAGATAAATCGCAAAACCTCTTCCACGGTCTCCTCTGTATAATTTTCATTATTTCCCAGAAAGAAATTTCCCAGAAAGAAATCTTTGCGTATTTTTATATCACTTAGAACCTCACTTTTCGCACGAAAAACTGACGTAAAGTCTGTACCGCCATGTGAATCTACGCATCCTTTTATCTCATCAGAAGAATTTTTTATTAACAAGAAATTGAATATGGATTCACAAAGTTCTTCAATCTCTTGCCTAATAACAGCCTGCCTTTTATAAAAATCAATCAGCCTTTCCTTCTCCACTCGTGGCATAATAAGAAGCTTTGATCTCACCCGATTTCTTAGATAATCGTCCGTTGCATTTGTGGGGTCTTCTCGAAATAACACCTTATTTTCAGCAGCAAATCGCAAAATGTCTACCTTATAAAACCCCATCTCGATAAAAGGTCGATGGATCCGATTGTCCGAAAAAGGAGTCAATCCTCGCCATCCTGTCCCTCGAATTAGGTTAATTGCAATCGATTCAATCAAATCGTCTAGGTGGTGTGCCGTATAAATCTCACCACTATATTTATTCGCTACATGATATAAAAAGTCATATCGTTTTTGACGCGCCAGTTCCTCGGAAATTCCCTCTCCCAGCATAATTTTCATCGTTTCAAATGGCACTTTCAGCTCTTTGCATCTTGAAAAAACAAACTGCTCGTCGAGATCCGCCGATGTTCTCGTTCCGTGATTAAAATGCGCCACCACGATATTTTCCGGCTCATCTCTAAAAAACCTCTCAAGAAGCACCATCGAATCAATCCCCCCCGAAACTGCCAAAATTTTCTTCACACTCTGATTATAACAAATCACTCCATCTCCTCTCTAAATCGTCAGACGCCCCCGTAAATCACCATTCTTTCTCCGCACCATATCTGTTATAATATCTCTATGAATTCAGATCACATTCGTAATTTCTGTATTATTGCTCACATCGACCACGGCAAGTCCACGCTTGCTGATCGCATGATGGAAATCACCGACACGGTAGAGAAGCGACAGATGAAGTCGCAGCTTCTTGATTCTATGGAGCTCGAGCGTGAAAAGGGTATCACCATCAAGCTCACCCCTGTACAGATGCACTATAAGGGTTACGAATTGAATCTCATCGACACCCCAGGCCACGTCGATTTTTCCTATGAGGTTTCTCGCTCACTTCAGGCCGTCGAGTCGGCCATCCTCGTGGTTGACGCCACTCAGGGTATTCAGGCTCAGACCCTCGCCAATGTCTACCTCGCCCTCGAACAGGATTTGACCATTATTCCGGTAGTCAACAAAATCGATCTTCCGGCCGCCGATGCCGAAAAAGTTTCTAATGAAATCATCAATCTCCTAGGTTGCAAAAAAGAGGAAATCATCCCAGTCTCTGCTAAGACCGGCCTCAATGTCGAAGCGGTTCTTGAAGCAATTATAAAAAGAGCTCCAAGTCCAAAAACTCCAGTCGATCTTGAAGCTACCGCCGCTCCCGATGAAACTCGTGCCCTCATTTTTGACTCCTATTTCGACGATTATCGCGGTGTTGTTCTCTACGTCCGCATCTTTAATGGCCAAATCAAGAAAAACGACAACATCCACATGATGGCCTCAAAAATTAATGGTATCGCTCTTGAAGTCGGCGTCCTCACCCCTGGCATGCATCCAAAAAATGATCTCTCCGAAGGTGAAGTCGGCTATATTGTGACGAACCTAAAAACCACTCGCGAAGCAAAAGTCGGTGATACTGTTACTCTAGCCAAGAAGCCTGCTGCCACCCCGCTTCCAGGTTACAAAAACGTTTTGCCTTTTGTCTATGCCGGTTTCTTCCCAGTTTCCAACGATCAGTATAAGGACCTCAAAGAGGCGATTGAAAAACTGTCTCTCAGTGACTCTGCTCTCCGTTTTGAACCGGAAAATAGCCCGGTTCTGGGTTTCGGTCTCCGTATTGGCTTTCTCGGTCTGCTTCACATGGATATCATCAAAGAGCGCCTTGAGCGTGAATTCAAGCTCGATCTAGTCGTCACCAATCCATCCACTAACTATCAGGTCCGTCTCAATTCTGGCGAGGAAATCGAAATCAAGTCCGCTTCTAATCTCCCGGACGCTAGCTCTATTTCTGAAATCCGTGAACCTTGGGTCAAGGGTGAAATTATCTTGCCAGTCTCTATGATTGGTAACGTCTTGACCCTTATTGTTGAGAAACGTGGGCTGCAGAAAAATATCTCCTATCTCGAAGATCGTGCTGTTATTTATTTTGAGGCCCCGATGGCCAACCTCCTGACTGATTTTTACGATCAGCTCAAATCTCTCACCTCTGGTTACGCCAGCTTTAACTATGAAATCTCGAATTATCGTGCCGAGGATCTGGTCCGTGTTGACTTTCTAGTTGGTGGCGAACGCATTGATGCGCTGGCTCTTATGTGTCACCGTTCTGAATCCGAAGCTATCGGCCGCTCCATTACTAAGAAACTGAAGGAAGTTATTCCAAGGCAGAACTTTGAAGTGGCCCTGCAGGCAGCCATTGGCGCAAGGATTATTTCTCGCGAGACCATCGGTGCCTTCCGTAAGGATGTGACGGTAAAAATCCATACCGGTGACCGCGACCGCAAGGCAAAGTTGCTTGAGAAACAAAAACGTGGTAAGGCAAGGATGAAACGCTTTGGTAAGATTGATATTCCATCCGAAGCTTTCACGGTTATGTTAAAACGCGATTAAAATTAGGGTGATATTTGTTTTTCTTCAGCACGCTCAAGGGCGCTCGCCCAAGCCTATGGCTTCAGAAAAACAAATACCCACCCCATAATTCATTCTCTGAGACCATAAGCTTGGGGGTTATTTTTCAATAATACACAATATCCCTCTCTGAGACCATAAGCTTGGGCGAGTTTATTTGTAGGTGTAGCGTATATTCTTTTCCTGAGACTATATGCTTGGCCAAACGGCCTTGAGTGCGTCGAAGGAAAAGAATATACGCGTACTTTTTACTTAATAAACTCAACCAGCTTATCAATCACAGAAGAATAAACCTCATCGCGACTTCCATCAGCCGGCACCTTGATTAACAATTTTAACTCATCATAGTGATTTAATACCGGCACTGTTTTTTCATTAAATTCACGAATCCTCGTCTCAAAAATCTCAATATTAGCATCATCGGCACGCTCACCACGATCATTTAGCTCCTTTGCCTCTTCAAAGCGATTCTTCACATCTTCCTCTGTTAAATCAAGCAAAACAACTGCCTTGATCTCGTGTCCCCCATTTTTTGCCGCCTCCATAATCTTATCTTCTTCACCAGCCCAGCGCCCGACACTTGACAAAATCAGGGAATCATTCTTCATTTCTTCTCGCGAAAAATAAGGCAAAATTATATCATAAAAGGTATTTGTTGGAATGAGCTGTCCACTGCCAGTCATGTTCTGATTTTGCTCTGCCTCAAATGCGCGAATAATAATCCCCGAAGACAAAAATTTTGCGCCAAGATCTTTTGCTAATCTCTCGCCCACGGTATCTTTCCCGCTCATCGGCAACCCAAAAACATTCAAGCTTCCCGTTCCGAGCCACACCTTAATCTTTGCTAATTTATCAATCAGATTCTGTTCTTCCATAACCTAGTCTACCACGAATTTAATCCAGAATTATATGTTATAATATAACCATAAAAGGTATCGGTCATATGCAAATTAAAAAACACAAATTTTTCTCACAAAAACTGAGTCTTCTTGCGCCAGTTTTCGCTCTTTTTGCCTTCATCGCAAGTATTTTTACTCTCATTCTCTTAACTTCCAATAACTCCACCTTTGCCGCCCCAGGTGCTGGAGGTACCCCTACAACGGTTTCATTTGCCCTAGATGCTATGAGTGTTGATTTTCATTTTACGCCAGCCGAGCTTGCTGCCTCGACCTTTAAGCAGGACAATATCAATGCCTCCATTAGTACCAATAATCCAACTGGTTTCACCTTCTATGTTTCTAGTATTGACGAGGACACAAATCTAAACCACACTGATTCATCCGTAACAACCAAGATCGCGTCCATCACCTCTCCTCTAGTCGAGTCAAATTTTACTCCAAAATCCTGGGGTTATTCCGCGGATGGCGTTAACTTTAAGCCAATCCCAAAAGCAAGTGCCCCAGATACTGTTCTCACTACAACTAACACTACTAGTCAACGTGTCAGGGTTGATTTTGGCGTTAAAGCCTCTCCGGATCTCAACTCGGGGACTTATTCAAAGCAAGTGTTATTTACTGCAGTGACAAATCGTACTCCAACTACCGCAACTTTTCTTCCGGGGCCTGAATTTAATAATTACTTAGCTGATTTAAATTGTCGAGTTGATGCAAAAGGATTTAAGAAAGCTACTTCGCTAACGGTAAATGTTGCAGACGCCATAATAGTTTCTTCGACCGATTCGGAACGTCCTATTTATATATGGTATGACTCTACGGAAAATTTAATCTACTGGTGGAGTGATGCTGATATAGCTTACGCTAACGAAAATTCTAAGTCTATGTTCGCTTCGCTCTTTCGGTGTGCTAGCGGTAGTACACCAAAGTCAGGTGCTAGTAGACTGATAGATTTCGTAGATGTATCCGATATTAATATGAGTCGCGTAAAAGACATGAGCTATATGTTTTATGGAAGTAAGTATAAAACGATTAAGGAAAAGATTCTTGGTGATTTCGATACGAGCAATGTTGAGAACATGAGTCATATGTTTGAAAATTCATATGATTCGGACTCAACTCCTCAAACGCCTATTGACTTCTCAAGATTTAATACTAGCAAAGTTAAGGACATGTCATCTATGTTTAAAAGATCACAACTCCCCTCTATCGATTTGCGAGGCCTAGATACTAGTAATGTTGAAAATATGGAAGAGATGTTTAATGGAATGCGAACAACTACATCTGTTAACCTTGCTAATTTGGATGTCCGAAAAGTTAGTAATATGAATAGTCTATTTAGTAGTAGTGCTGCGCTGCAAACACTTGATGTATCGAATTGGAAAAATGATTTGATAACAAATATGAATTATATGTTTAATGGACTAACATCATTAACCAATATCAATATTGATGGTTTTACAACCAATCATGTCACATCAATGGCTTACATGTTTGGAGATGTGAAATCATTACAATCTCTAGATTTGAGAAGTTTTGATACAAGCAATGTAAATGTTATCCAAGGGATGTTCTACGGTATGAGCTCGCTAACACATCTAGATGTTTCATCTTTTAATACTAGCAAAGTAGATAGCCTATTCTTTACCTTTAATGGCCTATCCTCTATTGAGGAATTAGATTTATCAAGCTTTGATACAAGCAATGTAGAAGATATGCAATATACTTTTAAGGATCTAAAGAAAATACGTAATTTAAATCTGAGCTCTTTTGATACGCGTAAGGTAGTTCTGATGAGCTATGCATTTGAGAATTTAATGAGTGAAGCTGAAAATGGAGTCCTTGATTTATCAAGTTTTGACACGAAGTCATTGGCAGGAACATTATATATGTTCTCAGGAGCAAAAGTTAAAACAATCTATGTTTCTCCAAATTTTGTTACAACGAGGGTTACAGTATCTCCAGGCATGTTTAGCAATTGTACAAATCTCATTGGTGGTAACGGTACAACGTTCTCCACAAGTAATCCAATCGATAAGACTTATGCTCGTATCGACGCCCCAGGCATCCCAGGCTATTTCACTCTCAAACCATAGTCTATAAACATTACGAAAAATCACTCACGTCTCCCGCAAAAACAAACCCTAAAATTACGCACTAAAATCGACTTCAATATTTTTAGCACTCTTGTATTTTGAGTGCTAATGCAGTATAATTCAAAACAGAAAAGTATGAAAATGGAAGAAGAAAATAACTCAAAAATTCAACTCACCGATCGCCAAAAAGCCATCCTTTTTGCCGTCATTGAGGAATACGCTGAGATGGCTACCCCAGTTGGTAGTGTCACTCTCGCCAAACTTTTTGACGTCTCCAGTGCCACGATTCGTGCCGAAATGGCTAGACTCGAAGAACTCGGGCTCGTCGCCTCTCCACATACTTCTGCAGGACGCATTCCGACCGACGCTGGCTATCGTCTCTATGTTAACTCACTCGTCTCTCGCGAAAATGACCTTGATCTTACGTTGGAAGCAGAAGGTTTAGGAGACCTTAACGTTGAAGCAGATGACGATTTTGAAGAAGTTTTCGCCGAGGCCGCTCGTCAAATCGCTAAAGACCCATATTTTCAAAAATTCTGTCCTGACCGCGCTCTCTCCTCAGGCCAAAATGATAAAAATCGTGGCCTTCATGCTCTTGAGGTTCGCATCGGCTCGCAGGCCCAAGCCGAATACGCTATCCGCACCGCCGTTGATATGCTAGTCGAGCTCACAGGTAATCTCGGCCTTGCCACCATCGGCAATCAGCTCTATCTTTCCGGCATCTCAAAACTCTTCTCGCAACCAGAATTCACGGATTATCAGCGTATTCAGAACGTCTCCAAACTCCTCGATAATCTCGAGCCGTGGCTCCGCGAGGCACGTCCAGGTGAACCGCTCAATATCTTCATTGGCCGCGAAAACCCAATCGGCAAAAACTCTGACGTCTCTCTCATTATCAGTAAATTCCGCTCTCCATATTCTGACTCCAGCTACATCGGCATTCTCGGTCCTACCCGCCAAAACTACTCCCAGGTCATGGGTCTCGTTCGTCACGCCGGCAAATATCTTGAAAGTATGTATTAAAGAAAGGAAATTATGAATAATCCATTTTCAAATAAATCTGATAAATCTAGTCAAGCAAAAGCCCAGTCACAAACACGAGACAACGCCTTTAATCCCGACCTCAATCCAAATACTTTTGAGGATCCTGAGTTTAAACCAGATATTGAAGAAGGAAACCCAAAACATTCAGCAAACTCAACCACAAATTCTGCAAAAGACCTAGAAGAAATTGCCAAATTAGCCCGTCAAAACTCTGAGCTGATCGGCGACTTACAGCGCACCCGTGCAGATTTTGAAAACTTCCGTAAACAAGTTGAGCTGCAAAGGGAACAAGCCAAAACAATCGCAAAACACGCTACCATAAGCAAGGTCCTCCCCCTGATTGACGATATGTCCCGTGCCATCAAGGCTCATCCTGACCTCCTCGCTCCAGTCCAGAAAACCCTCGACAAAACCCTCAAGGCCCTAAGCCTCACCCCAATTGACTCTAATCCAGGCACCGTATTTAATCCTGAATTCCATAACGCCATCACCATGGAAGAAGGCGATGGTGATAAGGAAGTTATCGCCGAGGAGCTCATCCCAGGTTATCTTTATGAAGGTGAAGTCTTGCGCGCCGCCATGGTTCGCGTCAAGCACCAATAATTCTCCCTCCATCACCTCTGTTATGCTATAATAAGCATATGCAATATGAAACCAAAAAAGTGAGTCTCGCAGCCACCGAAAAACGCATCCGCGCCTGCAACTACCTCACAGTTACCCAACTTTTTTTAAAAAGCAATTTTCTCCTTGAGGAACCTCTATCTTTCGACGACATCAAGCCTCGACTCCTCGGGCACTGGGGTACCTGTCCTGGCATTAATCTTGTCTACTCTTGTATGCGAGATGTTTTCGCTGATCAAAAAGATAATACAATTTTCATACTCGGCCCCGGTCACGGCTTTCCAGCTCTTCAAGCTAACCTCTTCTATGATGGTGATCTTGCCGCAGTTGATGATAGTCTAAAACCAGATTATGCCGGTCTTGCCAAAATTTCCGCTCTCTTCTCCCGTATTGGTGGCTTCCCATCTCACGCCAGTCCTTCCGCCCCGGGTGTTATCTGCGAAGGTGGCGAACTCGGCTATTCTCTCGCTACCGCTTATGGTTACTGCCTCGGACATCCTGAACGCACCGCCATCGTCCTGATCGGTGACGGGGAATTTGAAACCGCCACGACTCTCGCCAGTCTCAACCTAAACGACCTCCTCAGTTCTCCAAATAATGGTAAAGTTATCCCAGTCCTCCACCTGAACGGCTACAAGATTTCCGGTCCAACCGTTGCTGGTCGCCGTTCCGAGCATCAGCTAAATGAGCTAATTCGTGGTTTTGGCTATACTCCAATCCGCATTGAAGAACGTCTCGGCACTTCTTCCAAGGCCCCAGCTGAGCTCTTCTCGCAGACAGAGAATCTCGTTGATCAAGAACCTCAAATTGTTTTCGATGGTGATGACTCTGATGACGTACCGACCAATACCTTTGAGCAGGTTGAGCAAAATATTACCAAGCTTATTCAAGAAGAGCAGAGTGAAGACAAAACCTCCGCACGTCAAACTTTTGAAAAAGCTGAGAATCAGACCGACATTATTATACGAAATCTCATTTTAGATGTCGAAGCTACCTTGAATTTTGCAAAAAACAGTAGCGACCCAGTCTTCATCATCCTCGAAACCGAAAAAGGCCTCTCCGGTCCACTCGTTGTTGACGACACCAAGGTCCGCGGCAACTTCAAAGCCCACCAAATCCCTCTACCAAAAGCCAAATCCGACCCCGCCGAGCTCGAACTCCTCTCTTCCTGGCTCCACTCCTATCATTTCGAAGAATTATTTAATAAAGAGGAAGGTTTTCTCCATGACTAATCTAAAATCCATCGCCAAAGTCTTTGGCGCCAAACTCAAAACCCAGGCTGAAAAAGATCCGTCCTTCTATTTCTTTAGTCCAGACGAGACCACTAGTAATAAACTAGATGAAATTTATCAATCCACCAGTCGCACCTGGGGCAACCACCTTGAAAAACGTGCTTGGGACCTTCCTGAATCCGAGAACGGCCGTATCGTTGAGTTACTCTCTGAAAACGTTCTCTTTTCGGTCATGATCGGACACCTTCTCTCTGGTGAACCTGCTATGATGACTAGTTACGAAGCCTTCTTCACCATCATCCTTGCGCAGATTATCCAGCACCTCAAATTCCTCGAACAGTGCGAAGAAGTTGCTTGGCGTCCAAAATATCCTTCCGTCAATCTCCTAAGCACCAGTACTTGTTGGCGCCAGGATCATAACGGATTCTCTCACCAGTCGCCAATGCTAATTTCCTCACTACTTGCTCGTCCGGGCAAACACGTCACCTGTCTCTTCCCAGTTGATGCCACCGCCGTGAATCCATGTTTTAACTATCTGTTAGAATCAAAAAACCAGGTCAATCTTGTTACTTTTAATAAAACCGACGAGCCAGTCTGGCAAGATGAGGAAGCGGCAAAGAAAAACTTTGAACAAGGTTGTAGTCTTTTTGAATTTATTTCCAACAAAAACCAGGAAGGCAATTTTGACTACCTCTTTGTTGCTGCCGGCGATATTACCACTCGTGAAGCAGTCAAGGCGATCGAGATTCTAAGACAAGATCTTCCAAAGCTTCATCTCGGACTTATTAATATTTCCGCCCTCACCTACGGCGCCATCGGCACCAGTAATAATCCTCTGACGCAAGCCAGTTTCGACCAGCTCTTTGGTCAAACTACTCCCATCATCGCCAACTTCCATGGCTATCCAGACACCCTAGTTAATATCCTCAGTAACTATACCAGCAAGAATCGAATCTCCGGCCATGGCTTTGAGGAACAGGGAAGCACCGTTACCCCATTCGCCATGCTGACTATGAACCACGCCTCCCGCCTTGATCTTGCGTTGGATGTAGTAAGGATGCTTGGCCGTCAGGACCTTATCGAAAAATATAAGCAGCAGCTTTCAGACTATCAAGCCTACGCCCTCGAGCACGGTACCGATCATCCTGAACTTGGTATTATAAATTAAAAATTTAAGATTTGGTTCTAATTTTTCGCCCAGCCCCTCTGCCAAAACGGCCGCTCGACTTAGCCTGTGTCGCGACTTTCGCAAACATCATGCGCCCCGAGTTAGTTTGCAAAAACTTCACAAATTCAATCTCCACAAATCTCCCGACCAGTGTTGCTGCATCATCCACTACCACCATCATGCCGTCCGGCAGGTATCCCACGCCTTGTTTTGGATTACTCCCCAGCGCCGTAATTTTAATTCGCATCCGCTCGCCCGGCAGGTAGTCGCTCCTTAGTTCAATCGCTAAATCATTCACATTTAGCACATCAATATCCATCGTTTTTGCCACCATCCCCAGATTATAGTCGGTAGTCAGAATCGTCCCACGGTTCTCCTTTGCAAGTTGCAATAAGCGATTGTCAACCGGCGTATGATCTAGCGCGTCTGGCAGGATCTCTACTTCATTATGTACCACGCGCTCGAGCTCGTTCACTACATCAAGCCCAAATCTTGCTCGCGCCCGTTTTTCAGTATCCTTTCCGTCCGCCAAAAGCTGCATCTCGTTCAAGACACTATGTGGAATAATCAAAAGCCCATCAAGAAAGCCAGTCTTTGCAACCTTCAGAATCCTCCCATCCATTAAACTTGACGTATCGACATAAATTCGGCGCCTCTGTCCAGAATAGTTAAACCCTTTTCTGAAAGACCGCACCACTAGGAAGCTGGTTTCGATAAACACCAGTCCCAGGATAATTAAAATAATTTCGTTCATGCAACTATTATATCATTGTCGTCTAGTCAAAAATCTCAGGCTAAAACCTGAGATTTTGTATCAATAGAATTGTTGTAAGCCCATATTAATTATAGTTTTATATTAACTATGGTGTTCCGCCAGGATAGGTCGCATATGAAATCCTAATATATCCATCATGTCCGGCGACATATGTTGCAGCAGGCCAGAGTGAAGTATCACCACCATCATCAAATCTGCGTGAAATCCCACTCGTCACCCCGCCAATATAACCAGATCCACCACTAGCACCAGATGCAACGGTTGATAAATCATATGGCGTTTGTGCAACGAATCCTCCACACCATCCACCACCAGCCCCTGGGCGGCCCTGAATCTGCCATCCCAATGGATGCTGTAATGATCTTGTATTGTCATCGAGTCTAGGTGCTGAACCGCCAAAGCCATAGCCCGCACCACTTGTTTGCGTTGCCCCTTCAGGCCTAATGAAACTATTCGTGTATGGAGGATTTTCGTTTCCAGAATAAATTGTTGCTCCACCAGTCAGTCCGCCTCCATGACCACCACCGGCAATTAAAGTACCACCAGCTCCACCGCCACCAACAATAATCCTGTCAGATAATTTATAGAACTTTAAGCTTTTAATTTTTGCAGTGGTATTCGTGGTTTTTATTAGAAGTCGAACCTCAGCAGCCGTATTTGGCATTATTGTTGGAGCAGGCTGATTTACATCATATGTGAAATAAACCGAAATAAAGTTTCCATGCTTCTGTGAATATATATTGCGGAACTGTTTGTCTATTGCTGAGTTTAAATCATAGTATGCTGCTGCTCCGTCAAAATCTGAGTCCGGAATATTTTCAACTTCGAATACGGCTTGGTATGATCCATGATCCAGCGGAATCCATGGCCCCTCATTGAGCGCATGATTTGAATCTCCAGGCGTCCTATATCTCAGCTTATATCCAGGATTGGTTGGGGATACATAATTTTCATCGCTCACTGGCCTAATATCAGTCCCTCCACCGCCACCAGCTCCACCCCAGTTACGCCAATTTGGATTAGCATTGCCATAAGCAAGTGGTCCCACGCTTCCGTTTCCACCACCATTAAAACCACCCTTGTGAATTATATTTGGATTAACCCCTTCATCGAGTGATGCTTCGCCTCTACCCCCAACAAATAATGCAACTCTATCGCCAGCATTAAAATCCTTGTATCCTGAAGAATATCCACCAAGGCCTGGATCAAAATCTTTATTATACATCCAGTGAAACGCCTGCTGTACTGGTGTTCTTGGCCCCCCACTTGCTCCCATCACTTCAAGCTTATACTTTCCAGTAACGGGAAAAGTAAATTCTTGTGGCGCGCCAGTGTATCCATAATTCACCCATGAATTTACGAATTGAATTGCATTCTGTTTTGAGAAGGTGTATCCGTATGGAATCGTCTCTACCACCACCTCAGTCTTCTGGCCGACCTGGAAAAGTGGATTAGCGTTATTGAAATCTACTGTACAATCAAACGAAATCTCATCAGTCGTCTTCTGAAAAGTTGTCGGATCGATCGGACAATCAAGCCCTCCTGCAGTCGCTTTAAACTTCCTATAATCATAGTTCTCGACATTAAAATCACGTTCAATCATCGGAATTTTTATATTCATCTTATGCTTTAAACTTTGACCAGCTTCATTCTTCACTGTATGTCCAGTTGGGTCTAGTGGCACAGCTGAAGGACTCACACTATTAATTTTAAGCTCCGCCGTAGGGCCGGAGTTAATCACCGCAGTCAGTACAATAGGTTTTGAACTATAAGTTCCAGGCTTAGCAGACATATCAATATGCGTTCCATACTGAACAATTGGTGTAGCAAGAGATGTCTGCGCAGCACTTTCGGAAATTTTACAGTTATCCGTTAAGTTGTCATTTGCGCAAAGCGGAATAATATATTCGTTTCCAGTCTTCTGTATAAAAATTGCCCATTTATTAGCGGAGACAGTAGATTGTTGAAGCAAATTTGTTGTCAGATTCTCGTATGGAATCTCTGCAGTCCCATCACTTGTCTTTAGGCTAGTCTCCGAGGAAGATATATAAAGCTTAAATCCAGATTGTGAATTTGTTGCAACCTGAATATTCGCATTAGCCTTCATTGTAGTGTTCAGGTTGGTTCCGTCAATATTGAATGTAGTAGATTCCGGGTAGGTTAGTCTAATATAGCGATAGTTTGAGGCAGCAAAGTTATTCGTCTTTGTAGTCCCGTATGACACTCCAGCAACGGCATAACTATTCGAGTACCCTAAAAGAATAACCGCAAAAACAATCAAACTTCCAAAGAAGCAGATAATAGGCGCAGATTTCTTTTTCAGAAAATTATGAGTGATTCTTTTGATCATCTATAATCCTATCTTATTAAGCATTAACATTTATCATTCCTATTATATATGTAATTGCGTCCATAGTCCACACAAAAACGTAAAAATTTTAGACATTTTATAAAATATTGCTACTATTTCGTGGCGAGTGTATAATTATATAAAATTGTACGATAAAACGGAGGATAGGGTGGTTAATACTGGTAAGGAAAAAGACAAAACCGCTATGGAAAAACAGAGAAAAAATACTCAAACTAGTGGCGCGAAACGTGCCGGCGCTTCTTCGCCGAGCGCGATGCCAGAGCTCACTTCAGCTCAGGCAAAAAGACTTGCTGAAGCTCGTGCGGTCAGGGCCTATCAAGCAAAGCTCAATGCCGAAAAATCTGAAAATAGAGCCATAGCAAAACCTGGATCAAAAAATCCAACAATAGTAAAATCTGAAACCATAAAATCCGAAGCAATTAAAACTGAAAACGATCAATCTGAAATGGCAAAATCTGAAAAATCTCAAACCAAACGCGATACAAAATCCCCAAAGCGCTCCGTCCGCTCTCTTTTCCAGAAAAAAGATCAAAAAATGAATCTATATTCCTCCCTCGTTTATCGTTCACGCGCCAAAAAGGAAGCTAGGGCCAGGAAAGAAGCCGAAGAACTTTCCAAGCTTCCAAAAGAACCGGTCAAACGCTTCTTTGCTAGACTCCATCCAAAGCGCGTCTTCCACTTTATCTTCTCCAAAAAAGGCCTCTTTTTCTTCCTCAAGGCCTCAGCGGTTATGTTCCTTCTTGCCGTTATCGCCATCGGTGGTCTCTTTCTTTACTACAAAAAAGACCTTGATGAAATCCGTCTCGACCAGATGAAAGTTTCCGGAACGGTCAATACCTATCTCGATCGTAATGGTCAGATCCTCTGGGAAGATAGGGGTGACGGTGACTATCGTCTAGTTGTTGAGGGTGAAAATATCTCAACTTATATGCGTCAGGCCACAGTTGCTATCGAGGATCGCGAATTCTATAACCACCCAGGTGTTAACTTCTTTGCCCTCATTCGCGCCAGTCTTTCCACTCTCTCAGGTCACGGTGTTCAAGGTGGCTCTACCTTAACTCAGCAGCTAATCAAGCAGGTTTATTTCTCTGATGAAGCCAGCAACCGTACTGTTACCGGTCTCCCTCGCAAGATCAAGGAGATGATCCTCGCTCTCGAGCTTGAGAAGATGTACTCTAAGGAACAGATAATTACTATGTACCTTAACGAGTCTCCATACGGAGGTCGCCGTAACGGTGTAGAAAGCGCCGCACAGGCCTACTTCAAGAAATCTGCTAAAGATCTTACTCTAGCTGAGTCTGCTCTCCTCGCTTCCATTCCAAACAACCCGTCTTATCTCAGTCCATACAATACCGCCGCCAACAAGGCTCTTATTGCCAGGCAGCAAAAAACTCTCGATGTCATGGAAAAAATGGGCTATATCACCGCCGAGCAGGCTGAAGAAGCTAAAAAAGTTAATATTCTTGACGAGATTCAACCTGAGGTCAGCCGCTACACCAATATCAAAGCTCCTCACTTTGTTCTTGAAGTAAAGAAGCAACTTGAGGCAAAGTATGGCGTCAAAACTATGAGTGCTGGTGGCTTCACTATCAAGACATCCCTAGATCTTCGTGCACAGGAATACGCTGAGGCGGCCGTCGCCAATGGCGTCAAACTCATGCGTACTAACGGTAGTGACAATATCTCGCTCTCCTCAGTTGATGTCGAAACCGGTCAGGTCATCGCCATGGTTGGCTCCGCCGATTGGAATAAGCCAGTTTATGGTGAAGTTAATGCCGCTACTGCCCTACTTGAGCCAGGTTCTACCATCAAGCCGATTCTCGACTATGCCCCTCTTTTTGCTCAACGTGAAGGTGTCAATTATGGCGCTGGCTCCATTCTGAAAGATGAGAACATCGATAAATATTACTGTGCCGGCTTCACTGGCGCCTGCAAACTCCGAAACTACACCGGCGCCTTCTACGGTAGTATCCCAATCCGTAAAGCTCTCGCCAACTCCCTCAACATCCCAGCCGTTAAAGCACTCTATATTAACGGTATCGAAAATAGCTTGAAGGTCGCACACGACCTCGGCGATCTCTCCTACTGCACTGATACTTCAGGTGGTCTCTCCGTTGCCATTGGTTCTGGTTGTAACGTTCGTCCAATCGAACACGCCAACGCCTATGCCTCTATCGCTCGTGGTGGTGTTTACAAACCTCTCACCTACATCCTCGAAGTCAAAAACTCTTCTGGTGATGTTGTCGAAAAATGGGAAGATACTGCCGGTAAGCGTGTCCTCGATGCCCAGGCCGCCTACATGATCACCGATATTCTTGGCGACGCCAATGCTCGTAATCTCGTCTGGGGTTCTCTCGCCCGCTCTGCTGGTTTCGTTGTCCCAGGTGTCTGGACTGCTTCCAAAACTGGTACCACCACTACTTCCGACTCTGCAATTACCAAAGATTCTCTCATGGCCTCTTATTCATCCGCTATCGCCACTATTGTTTGGAACGGTAATCATGACGGCTCCGCCCTCTGGAATAGCTCAAACACCATCGTTCGTACAGTTGTAAACGACTATATGGGCCCAGTTCACACTAAAGTCTATGCCGCCGAAGGTAAATGGAAGCCTGGTGATAAACCAGTCCAGCCAGCCGGCATGCAAACTCTTACCGTCAATGGCATCACCGATATTTGGCCAAGCTGGTTCAATAGTAAGAACAACGGTATGCAAAAAGAATCCATCAAGTTCAACAAGTTTACCAAAAAGAAAGCTACCGACTGTACTCTCTCAAGCCTCGTCGTTGAAGTTGAAATCAGCTATACCATCGATCCAATTTCTAAGAATAAAGCTTACGCCACCGATCCTAACGGTTACGATCCAAACACTGAAGATGACTGTTCTTATACTCCACCTTCCGTCTCCTTCAATACTCATAGTATTACCGCATCTGGCGCCCTCAAATTCACTGTCACTCCAGGCTCAGCCGGTCTCAGTCGCTACACGCTTTCCGTTGATGGCACAGTGGTTAAATCCGGGTCCGTCAGCTCTGGCCTCAATGATCCAAACTATAGCTTCACCGGCTCTGAGTCGACTATCACCGTCACTGTCACTGATAGCCAAGGTTACGAAGCCACCGATACCATCACCGGTCCATAGCTAAAACTAAAGACTTCGCCGAAATATAATC
>CAUTNG010000008.1:0-28969 GCA_963539995.1 uncultured Candidatus Saccharibacteria bacterium | reverse complement strand
GATTAGAGTATAGAACTCCTGCTGAAATGTTGCATAGGTTCTGAATGTTGTATGTGTATTACAGGGGTAGTGAGAATCTATTCCGACGTGGTGCCTGATTCGAAAGTTACAGATTTTTGTTGAGGTTAGTAGTGTCTGTTTTGGTACCTGCAGATCTTTTGTTTAGATTATAATTCACCATGGAAAAAGGAGGAGTAAAAACTCCTCCTTCCTTGGAACTCATGCGACTCGAATCGTCTTGAACATTAGGCTGTCCTAAAGGCATAGCCAACTCGTTCAATCAGCGCGCGCGGCGTAACCGGTCTGCGAGAGGCTATTTCAAGCCCTTCACAAAGATAGGTTGCCTTGCAACTGCCTTTTTCGGCCAGCGATTTTAATTCTATATACAAGTTATCTTCAGAGAAATCGTTGCGGATGTCAAAACCACCCTCGATTTTCTCATAAAGATTTGACATGTAAGTAGAATAGTCGTCATGGTCGATCAGGCTGGACGCATCGAGCACCTGAACCAGGTTCCAGATGTCGGAGACAATCTTGCAGGTTTCCTTTTCGTACTTCAGGAAACTGCCGTATATCTCAGACATGCGGCTGAATTCAGCCACGGTTCGCGGGGGTTCATAGTCGTTGCCGACTAAGTTGAGAGTCCGTCTCCAGTCTCTCAATGATCCCAGCGAGCGACGAAGCTCAATGAGCTTCTGTTCGAGCTGCTCGAAGCGATCGGGCTGCTCGGACGAGTCGTCGTGCGGGTCAATAGCCAGTCGAGTTTCCGTGCAACCACAGGTTGCAAGGCTGAAGTATACATCCTTGTAGAAGGTCTGCATGCCACTCAGAATCTCGATGCTGTTGTCCGCGAGGCGCTTATTGTTGAGAGTGACCAAGCTGAGAAACAGCTGTACTCTCGACTCATATGCCTTCCGTGCTGCCTTAGAACGTGTAACCTTTCCCATATTTCCCTCCTTTGAGAAAAATGGTCGTCACGAATGTGACGGTGAGTTAGCATGAGTGTTTTAAGGTGCATCACTCATGCAAGTGACTGCTATATTATACCATTGTGCTTGTGTTTTGTCAAATGCCGCCCTGAATTAACATCTCAAGGTGTTGCGCTTGAGGGGTTAGAGTAGTAGAAGAGGTAGCAGTAAAGTAGAAAAAGCAAAAGAGGGAGAAAATCTCCCTCTTCCTTGAAACTCATACAAAGCGCGGTTCGTCTTGAACACTAGGCTGTCTTTAAAGCATAGTCAGGATCGTCTTAAACGTTATGCGTTCTTTAAAGCATAGTCAACCCGCTCAATCAGCTCGCGCGGCGTAACCGGTTTGCTAAAGGCTATTCTAAGCCCTTCACAAAGATAGTCTGCCTCGTCACTGCCATTTTCGGCCAACGATTTTAATTCTACATATAAGTCATTTTCAGAGAAATCGGTTTGGAGGTTGATACCTTCCTTGATTTTCTCATAAAGATTTGACATATAAGTAAAATAATTGTAAGGGTCGACCAGACTGGACGCATCGAGTACCTGAATCAGACGCCAGATATCCAAAACAATTTTACAGGTTTCCTTTTCGCACTTCAGGAAACTACTATACATCTTAAACATGCGGATGAATTCAGTCACGATTCGCGAGGATCCATAGCCATTGCCGACTAAGTCGAGAGTCTGTTTCCAGTCCCTCAATGATCCCAGCAAATAGCAAAGCTCTATGAGCTTCTGTTCAAATTGCTCGAATAGATCGGTCCGCTTGGATGAATCTTGCGAATCAATAGCCAGTCGAGCTTCCGTGCAATCAGAGGTTGCAAGACAGAAGTATACATCCTTATAATAGGTCTGTATGCCACTCAGAATCTCGAAGCTGTTGTCTGCCAGGCGCTTATCGCTGAGAAACAGCAGAACTCTCGACTCAAGTGCCTTCTGTGCTGCCTTAGAACGTTTAACCTTTCCCATATTTCCCTCCTTTAAGAAAATGATCATCACGAACGTAACGGTGAGTTAACATGAGTGTTTTAAGATACACACTCATGTAAGCGATAAAATATTATCGCCATTGTGCTTGTGTTCTGTCAAATACCATCGCGGATCGGCGCATAAAATAAGAGATAGTTACGTCTGCGGAAAGTTGAATAGGCTACGATCAATTTTTCGACGACTTCCGGATCGGAAAACCGATTCGAGCTAATTCGACGAAGCCGAGCATCGTATTCAGATGACGGTAAAATATCAACATAGACCCACTGCATTTTGGCATCCCAGATTTGTTTACGATAATTTTCTGTTTCATTGTGGGATAACATTTCGCAAAAAGGTATGTCTTCAGCTTCCATATCAAGTCTTTTTGCAAGTCGTCTAATGTCGGCTTCTTTAGTATAAAAATTTTCGAAAGCGACACCAAGGGCCAGCAGTTCTTCCGCAAGATTTTTGCCATCATACAGATTTTGGGTAATTCTAATAGACTGCTTGATTGAAAGAAGTACTTTGAGACTCTCCCGAAACTTACCGTATATCGATTTAAAATCCCTGTATTTCCTTTCCATATAATAAGAATCTTGCGTTTCCTCTTCTTTCTTGAGAATTTCATAAACGATGTCCGTGTAATAACCACACTGAGCGGTGGCGACGCGGATAACAAAATCCGTGAGTCCGACAATGATGGTGGCGAAATCCATCGCCAGTTTGTGGGTTTCTTGGAATGCCTCCATTTCTGGGCTCAATATGACTGCCTTTTTCCTGTTGAACGGCCATAACTTCCTGATGTACGACCACAAGTTTCCAATGTTCGACTGTAGTTTCTCAAAAAAAGATTCCATATTCCCCCTCCTATTCCACGTTGAAAAACTAAAGGTTGCAGTAGTTTTAGCATGAGTTTATTAAAGATCTTCACCATGCTAGGTAACGCATATATCATACGATATTTTCTCTGTTTGTCAAGAGAAGGGGTGGTAGCAGGAAAGTAAAAAAGCAAAAGAGGGAGAAAATTCTCCCTCTTCCTTGAAACTCATGCAAAGTGCGAAAGGTACTGCAGTAGCAGATCGGTGAATGTCATCTTTTTCGCCGGGGATATCGTTATATATTTATCACTCCCAGGTGTCAAGACGCCCAATTCTTCCACCTCTACGCAGAGTTTGACACTCCGTTCAAGAGGTTCAATACTAAAACGATGTTCACTCGATAAATTAATCAAGTCAAATGTAGCCTGATTGATTTTAAAGTAGAGATCGTCCAACCGTCTGCGCCATTCCGGAGTTTTTTCAATCTTCTCACTGAGAAGTCTAGACACCATGTGTCGAACGATCAAAACTCCGACCAAGTGAATATGCGATTCGTATTCCTCAAGAAACTGCCTGAAAGTGCCGTCGATATATTCAATCTGAGCATTCAGGCTCTTCTTGGTATCTGGGGCTATGATCTTATAGACCCCAGCCTTGTTCGACGAAATATCAACAAGATGG
Source organism: uncultured Candidatus Saccharibacteria bacterium (assembly GCA_963539995.1). GTDB lineage: Bacteria > Patescibacteriota > Saccharimonadia > Saccharimonadales > Saccharimonadaceae > Nanosyncoccus. Next base: position 25,530 of record CAUTNG010000008.1, on the reverse strand, counting down.
TCAAAGTTTGACTGGTGGAGCTCCACACACTCAATAACGGCCTTCAGATCTTCAACCACGCAAGGATTCTGCTCTCTTGCGTCAGCCTCAATCATGGATCGGTGATCCTGGATGAATCCGGTCAGCTCTCTGCTGAGTTTGGATTTTGCGACAATGATAGTCTCAGCCGCCTCAGCAAAACGCTCCACAACTTCCTTCGTGACATTCAGGTTCTTCATTTTCTTCCCCTTTCGAGAACAATTTGTCTGCAAGCATGAGTTTTAAAGTACCTTGCAGATAGCAACATATATATTATACAACATTTTGTGCATTACGTCAATGTTGCTCCTGAATTAACATCTCAAGTGCAATGCCTTGAGGAGTTAAAGTAGTATTACTTCTCGAATGTGCTTTTTTCGGGGAGAATTTTATCAAATGCAGCGGCGAGGGCAGCCCTGGTTTTTACGGGGTCTTTCACCTCCCCATCGTTAATACAAAGGATGTGGTATTTTTGAGACTCAACCATGCGGATGATTTGTAGGTTTTGGCTTTCATCTTTATTTAGCATGCTGTGATGCGAGAAATTTGCGCTTCTTGGGATAAATTTACCTTCAAGTAGTTGTGTGTAGTAAAAGATCAAATGCGAGACATCGCGGTCCGAGCGGAAATGATGCAATGAAGTTTCTTTCAAAATCTCTTCATGTTTTTTCCAGACAGTCTCAAATGTTGATTTTTTATAAGAGATTGCACAATGTGGATCATAAAGAAGTGAGAATTCGCGCCATGGTTCGAGGAGGAAATTTCTTAGGTTAAATATACCATAGTTGATATTATATGCCTTGGATTTATGAAGCTTATAGAAGCTGCGTTTATCGTAATCCTGGTTCACTAGCGTCATATTATTCATCTGAATATACGGAAATATATCACGAGACGGATTATTTATGAGGATGTTTTCAGCGAAGAAAGCTCGTGGAAGCAGCTGAGTTTTCCCCTGATATTGACCTTCTTTGAAGAAATCTTCAGAGCGAGTTTTCCTTAGAAGATAAAAATCATCATTAAAATAGACGAAGTTTTCGGAAAGCTCTTTGATTCTATGGAGGTTATTTTCGATGGTATGAGAATTGAAGGTTGGTAAAAATTCCTTGGGAATAAAATCACTGTGGTGAATAATTTTCAGTTTCGGATGGTCGGGATTTAGCCAGTCTGGAAGATGTCCGGCCGTGACAAAGAAGATGCGATTAACCCATGGGGCGAATTTTTCAACACCACGAAACCAATACTTGAGAAAATCAAAATCGTTGCGAAAACGCAGATCGCTTGAGTCAAATCTGGGCTTTTCAAGAGAAGGCTGATTTTTGATTGAAGGCTGATTTTCGGTAAATGTCCGGTTTGTAGTTGAGGATGGTTTTTTGATAAAGACCTGACCTTCGGCGAAGGCTCGCTTCTCAGCGAGCCATTTCTCATCACTGCCATCAACCCAGGTGACAACAAAATCAATTTTTGGAGTTTTATTTTGACTCATTTTTCTTCAACTCTTCATCAATCAGGTTTTTGAGATTCTTTTTAAAATCAGCCTCATTGACAGAATTGGTAGAGAATTTTTGGCCATTTACAAAAATGGTTGGGGTTTCAGAGATTTTGACAAGCCTAGCGACTGCCATGTCGGATTTGACTTTTTTCTTAACAGCTTCACTGTTCATATCTTTGAAGAATTGTTCAGTATTGCCCTTCTTGCCAGAAGCTTCCTCAAAGTAGGTCTTGAATTTTGCGTCACGCTTATCTGCGCTAAGGTCTTCCCATTCAGATTGATTCTTAAAAAGTAAAGTAGCAAAAGGCTGCCAATAGCCCTGGAGAGCGGCGGCGTTAGCAGCATAAGCGGCGGCGGTACCATTTTTGTGATAACTCAAAATAAAACTGCGGAAGATGAGGCCGACTTTTCCTTTATATTCTTTGACTACTTCAGAGAGAAATGGAAAGGTGGTGGCACAGCCCGGGCACTGATAGTCTGCATATTCGATAATCATCACCTTCGCGTCCTTGGCGACTTCAAAATTATCGCCGATATTGCCGTTACGCTCATCTTTTTCGATATATTTTGAGCGATCAAGGCTAGCGATCCACTGATCGTAGGCCTGGTTTTGGTTGAAAGAATAAAAACATAAAGAAAGAAAAGCAATTACTAATGCGCTAATGGCAATGATAGGTAATTTTCTCATAAACCTCCTAGGAAATCTCGATTATTTCCATAATTTTTTGTATAATATAGATATTAGCATATTTTAGCGTGTTTGTGGGCGGTGCGACAAAAAAACGGAGGTAAATAATGGACGAGCAAAATGCGGATCTCAATCAGCCATCAGGAATTTTTGGCGAGGAGAAAAAAGGCTTTTTTGAGAATTTTAAAAGGGGGATGCGGGATTTTTTTGCTAAACTTTCTAGTGCGATATCGAAAATATTTGTCAAGAAAACTATTGAAGAGGATTCAGATTTTGTGGGGCCAATGGACCGCAACATTTTTACTGATGAAAAAGAAGCGTCAAACCTAGTGAGACATGAAGCGACTATGGATGAGATTTCTGGCGAGGAGACTGCCGCTAGCGACGAACCTGAAAAGAAAAACGAGGCTGAATTTGGACCTATACACAATATGGCCGAACACAGCATGGTGGACATTCATGGGGGCGAAGACAAGAATAATAACTATAAAACTAGCGGCCAGCTACCAAAAATTTTCTATCCTGAAACGCCTGAAGATTTGGTTTGGTTGATCAAGAAACTCCCTGAAGACGTCCTCACAAGAGAGCAGAAACAGACGATTGGTGCGGCAATGTCTTTCGACGCTAAACTCGTAAAAGAAGTGATGACACCAAAAGAAGAGGTAATTATTATCCACGAAAATGATTTTATGGGGCCGCTCACTTTGTCGAGGCTTTATAAATCTGGCTTAACCCATTTCCCTGTTGTGGGGTCGCGTGGTGAAATTGTGGGCTGGATCCACACGAGAACTTTATTTAGTCTAAGCGTCAAAGAAACTGATCGCGCCTCTGCTTTTCTTGACAAGAATGTTTATTATATGAGCGAAAATTACACTTTGAAAGAAGCACTGGCGGCTTTTGCACGTACAAGTTGTCATTTCTTTGTGGTAGTGGATGATCACGGCCGAGTGACTGGCGTGATGAGTTTCAAGAAGTTGATTTCAATGATTGCCGGAGAATTGCCGGAGACAGATTTTGATCAGGATCAGGACCTAATGTCTGTCGTAAAACATGCTCGCGAGATCAGCGGAATGCACGCTTGACGACGTAATTAAACCTAATGGCTAAATTTTAATGAGTTAGTCGAAATATTTTACAAAGACAATTATTTTTAAGATAAAAGAAAGAAATTAAAATGAGCCTAAATACAATTCACAAAAAAAGACGAGCGATTACTGCACTGATTTGCAGCGGGCTTGTAGCTTTAACGGTTCTGGCGAATCCGAATAATTACCAAAATAAGATGCAGCCTGAAAGCGTGTCCGCCGGAGCAAGTGAGTCAGCAAACGAGGTAAAGAATAGTGACACTGCAGAGAATAGCGACACTGCAGAGAATACTCCTTTAGCTAGTGAGGTTCTAGCGAAACTAGAAGTGAAAGGCAGGGCGCCAAAAACTGGCTATAAACGTACCGAATTTTATAACGGTTGGCCGGATATTGATGGATGCAATTTAAGGCAACGAATCTTGAAGCGTGATTTTGGCAAGACGGCGGTGACCGATGAGAAATGTAATGTGATCGCTGGGAAATTTTACGAGCCCTACACCGGCGAAGTGATGGAATTTCACACGCGCAAGGAAATCTCAAAAGGTGTACAAATTGACCACGTGGTAGCGCTTTCTGATGCCTGGCAAAAAGGTGCGCAATACAAAACGAGTGAGGTGAGATATAAGATTGCCACGGATCCATTAAACTTGATTGCAGTGCAGGCGGCGGCAAATCAACAGAAATCTGACGGCGATGCGGCAACCTGGCTACCACACAATAAAAGTTTTCGCTGCCAGTATGTGGCGAGACAGATTTCAGTGAAATTTAAATACGAGCTTTGGGTGACGGAGGCTGAGAAAAATGCAATGTCGCAAATACTTGCGAGCTGCCCTGAGCAGAGAACGTACTAGATTTATCCTTGATTTCTGCGGAACTCATCAAAATATTCACGTGCCAATGGTTCAATCGTGTCATAAAAACTACTGTCTGCATTTTTAAAATATTCTTTCGTTCTAACCCCCTTAGCAAGCGCTTCGTCAACACTTAATATCCTCTCTCCGTCAAATACCCTCTCTCCGTCATAAATCGTTGTTTTTACAGTACGAGAACTTCCTTTTAACCTAAATTCTACGTTAATAAAATTACAGTTTCCAGGTGAACTATAGAATGAATCCTCCTCATCATGGTATACCGTGCTCCTGGTTTGATTATGAACATCTTGAATAGAAATGTCGAAAAGTGCAAATTGCGAAAAAACTTGAGATAAATCCATCTTACCTCTTTTATCCATCTTAATTTTATCAATAGCCTCCTCAAGAGTGGTTTTTATAAAATCTATCCTTTTGAGTTGCTCTATTTTTGCTATCTCAAGGCACTGCTTTTTTATAGGATCGGCGTCCGGTGGAATAAATGTAGTATCAAAATTACGCCCAACATTTTCAAGTTGATGAAAGTAGGCTTTATATTCTGCTATAGACAGTAGCTCTTTCAATTTATTATCTAGGTCCAAATAATTATCTTTCTCACTGATGGAATTAATTATTTCCTCACCTTTTTTCTCTGCCTTCGCTGTATAACTAGCACGATCAATATTGACGATCGGTATTCCAAAATACTTGGCATGACGGAGTGCAGCTTCTGTAATTTTGTCGTTTTCGGTTATTATGTAATCTGGTTTTTTTGGTATACCATTCTCTGAATAGCGTCTCAAAAGAATCTCATTATAGCCAAAATTGCCGTCTGCTCCTTCTAGGTTTCTGATTTCATCTGGGTCACTCAAATCAGTCTCGTTACGACCATCCATATTGCCTGTACCGCCATCACGATTAAACACTGAGATTATAGAATCCGGCCCCACTCGCTCAAAACCGTAAATTAAATCACCTGTGACATGACTATAGATATTTCGATCAGAGTTCCAATATGATGTACATATTGTATCCCCTCTAGCATTGCGATTTCTAGTCCCAAAACCATCAGATTTCTCAGCGTCTTCACGTCGTTCTCCCCAAATCGCTGGATTAGCTAATACTTTTTTATATGTTTCTTTGCCAATATCAAACAAACTGCCATTCATCGTATCGTTTGGTTTTCGATAGTCTACTGTTGTCGAAAGTATAGAAAAGGACAGACCCTTTAGATCATAAACTGGTATCTGGACACCATCAAAAAGAACCGATTGCTTTTGAATTTCAGGATTCTCAGAAAGAACTTCTGTTTCTAAGTTGTCAGTTGTCAATAATCGAGCATTTAAATCTCTTTCAACTATCTCCTGAACTCTTTGTTTCTTGAATCTTTCTTTAAGATCAAAACGATCGCGTGCCAGTAACATAGTCTCTTCGAGATCTTCTCTTTCTTGCCTAGCTTTATCTGCTTCTTGTGCTGCTTTTTTGCTGCTTCTCTTCTTTCTTTTTCAAGAATGACTTTTCTCTCTCTTTCTTCATAAGCCCTTCGCCTTGCATCTTCTTCACGATACTCAGTTAAAGCAATTCGCATAGCTTCTCTGTCACGTAGCTCTTCGCCTCTCTTTGTTTTCATTCCTAATTTATCGGTTATTAGTCTCACTGCCTTTTTTAAAATACTAGGTTCAGAAGCACTCTGCTTCCTTTCGTATTCAGTAATTTTCACAGAATCTGAATATAGATTCGATTTTAATCTGTCAACCCTAGGACGTTCTTTAATATCATATTTATCTGACAACGTGAGCCTGCGTTGTGTCTTTTCCTTCGATTGAGGTATCACATCTAGTGTGCTTTGTTCTACTATATTATTACTATTCTCAGGTTTTTCATCCTCTTCGAGAATAACATGAGCCGCATTCTCTTGTTTAGTATTAGATGAAGAATCAATAATATTTGAACTTTCTTCTAATTCTATTAGCTGCCTTGCTTTATCTGGGTTAAATTTATCCTTCATTTGAGCTAAGGCGTTAAAAGCACTCTTATTGGCACCTTCAACCGTATTCTCACTAGTCTTATTTATTTTTTCATGCATATTTTTCTTTTAATAACATAATACACTAGATAAAAACATATCGTAAAGTGTTTTTAATTATAAACTATATCGATATTTTAACATGGTAGCATATCATTACACTAATTATAATGGTTACTCCTGAATATATATCATACTGACCTTAACTAATTAATATTTATATTTTAAAATCATCCGTTCCTAGCTAAAGTGTATGAACGTCGTAATCGTCCATATCTTCATACTGATATGAAGCTTGAATACCTTTCATATAGACCTCACGATCTTCAATTTGGTCGGTAAGATTGTGGCGGAGTAACTCCTGGATTTCAAGCTGATTTACTGGAGAGCGCTCCATTGCGGAAAGATACTCAGACTTGTCGACCTTGGACCAGTCGACACATTTTTTGAGAGATCTTTTGAGAATTTGGTCTAACCAAATACGTGTCGCGCGACCATTCCCCTCACGGAATGGATGAGCAATATTCATCTCAACATATTTTATGATAATTTCTTCAAAAGTTGATTCCGGAAGAGTATCGATAGTTTTTAGATTTTGCTCGAGAAAGAGAACTGGAGCAAAGCGCATATTCCCTTTCGCAAGATTCACAGTGCGAATTTGTCCTGCAAAATCAAAAATATCCTGAAATAAATATTGATGAATCTGCTGAAGTCCAGCAGTTGTACCTACCTCAAAATCCATAATTTTTCCGGTTTCATACAACTCGAGGGCGCGCTTTTTACTAAGTAGTTCTTCTTGATTCATATCTATATACTACCATGAACTAATAGTTGAATTCAAAAATAACTTCAAAAGCCGCTATATTTTTCTTGCCAATTACTATATAGTTTTTACTTTTGCTCACTAATCCATTTTTGCAAGACGCCAAGCTGGTCAATATCTTTTTGCTGCTCCTCTGGGGATAGCTCAGAAAAATTACATGCCAACTTTGGATCACCATAATTTGGATCCTTAACCCATTCATTACGGGAAATCCAATTTTCATGGATTAAGCTGCCATATTCATTGCGAGTCTCTTCGTCGTCAAGATTTAGGCCAAGTAAAGAATCGGCGCCACGCTCATCCATTAAACCGATAAGATACTCTGCTCCCCCACGATTTTGCTCCTTCCAATAGTCCGGAAAATTCTCATACGATTCATTCGCAATGTCAATTACAGATTTATGTGCAGCGAGCTCGCTATATCCCTCTGCCATCAAGTCCTCTGGCGATTTATTCTTTAGCGATTTTTCGCCATTTACGCCGCGCCATGCTGGCTGAAAAGTTCCATCTTCCATTTTTGGATAGTTCTTCTCCGCATAATCTCTTGCCAAAGGAATAGCTAGTGACTCGACTCGTGGATCCAATTTCTTCTCCATATTTTCACCATTATTATTTGACAATGATTCCATACCCATTCTTATACCTCTTCTTGATTCGTTATACTAAATATAGCATACAAGAAACCTCTTCAGATAATATGGTAGAATTTAAATAATTTGTTATGAAAATTTATTCATATTCTAGCTCTGCTAACTATACCCATATACATATGTATGTATTTTTCTTTTCTTTTGCAGAAGAAATAAAAGAGCACGGGCTCGAGGATTCAAACTATAAACTAGATGTAAGCATCGATGGGAATGTAGCTAAATGGATACTTGATACACCTGAGAAAAGAATTTCAAACATTTTTAAATCTATAATGCAGGATTACGTATTTAATGACGAAGAGATAAAAATAGCCATATCAAAGATTGAACAAAAGAACGGCTTTATATCAAAAATCAAAGATATGGATTTACTGCGAAAAGAAATTACTAAGGTTGATTTTACGAAGAAAAAGCCTGAGCCTACCGACGATTCAATGGAGTCACCAGCGATTGACTTCCGTAAGTAATTATAGCTAAATAATAGTGATCCTTCCATTGGGGTTAAGGGCAACTAAACGTAGTAAATATAAAGCACTTTCCTTAGATGATTATTATTGGAGACTTTGATAAAATTCTTGAATCCAATCACGTCTTTTTCCATTGGTATGTTTGTAATTAAGTGAACCATAAATATAGCTCAATAATACAATAAATATCTAGAAACTCTTGTTTTACACAATGACCAGGATATTTATCGAGATAAATATAGGCTTTTAGCTCATTTCTCGTAATATGTCTATCCTTCAATAACTGGTTAAATTATTGTTGATTTTTTATCGCGTAGAATTTACTCTTCTTTAGATAATTTAAAAACTAAACTCTTTGAAAAAGTCCAATTAGCTCGTCGCTAAGATTGCCAGACCAGATTGCTTCTGAAAAACGCTTGGTTGTAGATTTTGAGGCGTATTTTTTACCGAGTGACTGCATGTTTTGTAAAATATTTTGACTTAAAATACGATAGCCTTCTGCAACTACTGAATCATCTATTTCATCCTCTTTATAAGCATCACCAACTTTTCCCAAAACTTGGTTGTATTTTTTCTCAAAATCATTCTCATTATATCCAACGCTAGATGTAAGCTGAGAGAATCTTACTATCTCCTTAAAGTCTGGATCAAAAACGAGCTCCTTAGCCTCCTTGGATTTTACACCTCTTAAAGCATATGTAGACATTTTGTCAAGAAATGCAATGGCTGAAATAGTAGAAGGATAAATACCCTGTTTGTCACGATTCTTTAAAATTAACTCATTAATCGCCGTCACTGCCGCTCCCACCTCATTAATATCAACTCGCACCTCCCCAGTTTGCTCATTAATTAAAGGTACGATGCCATTCATTAGGTTATTAAGTTCTGGATATTTTGTAACAGGAGCTTGGATGAGATTTGGACGAGTATTTTCGACTAACCGATTCAAGATATCTATAGCGCGCTCGTCAGGACTACCAGCATCGGCGACACTACCCTCTGCCATGTATTCAATTGGCTGTTCATATTTCTCAAAATTCAGCGCATATGGTAATACTCCGAAATGATATTTTTTCTCAAGCTCTTCTAATTTCTGTTTATATTTTTCTGAATCTTCACTATTACGATTATCGTAATAGTCTTTTATAGCAGATAACACCTCATTCACACCTACACATTCATCATGAATAAAGTCCCTTCCGCCAATAATTGTGTCTTGTAGCCTAAGTGCATCTTTACGGTTTTGCTCAAACTTCTTGTAGTCAGAAGTAGGTATTTCGTGATAAATACGTATTAATTTATCGATATCGCCTGGATCATAAGTTGATAACAAACATTCTTCGGTATAATCAGCGATACCGTATTGACCTTCAACAACTCCGTAGGCGTTACTTCCATATAATATCGCACTCACTTCGGAATCTTTTTGCGCCAAAAGAGGAAAAATAACGTCTCTGAAACCGTTTATGGTTTTTTCGTCGACTCCATGATTCCTAACATACGTATTGATGACATCAAACTTAGTATCATATTTTGTAATTTTTTCTTTATCGCTTAATAATTCATTGGCATAATCCATGAATACACCGAAATTTTTCCCGCTTCCCTCATTTTGAGATATACCATTAATTCCACTTTCTATTCCGTGAATCAAGAGGTATCCTTCCGTATTATTCTGAAATGCTTTAGCTGAATATTCAGATAACTTATTTATAAAATCACCTTCATTCAATCTTGAACTGTAATTAAGTACAAAGCACTCAGAAATATCCATGATCTTACGATTAAGCTTTCCATCGGGTAACTGTTGTGCAGTAGTTATATAATAATCATCAATAAATGTACTAATATTCTTCAATTCTTCAGGGCTATAACTAATTAATTTTTCACTAGTCCCAAGGTGAGAAAACGAAATCGCACTTGCAATCATAAATATATCTTCTAGATGTTCTTCACTTGCATTAGAGAGCCTATCTGCGTTTTTATATACATCTGCCTTTAAACCACCGAAGTCGCTATAGTCAACCTGGTATTTTTCCGCTAAAGCCTCTGTTCTGTCAGCTAGGTCCGGATACTCTTCATCTAGTTTAAACCACCCTACCGGCCTCTCGTGGCCATCACCATAACCTGGTTCAAAACATCCAGTCTGCTCATTAAACCCATAGTCGTCACGTTCTACCCAGATACCGTCTTTATTCTTATAATAGCCTTTTTCTTTAGCTTTTTCCTCAAAGGTTTTCCTATGTGATTTTTCGGCCATATTTCGCATGTGTTCATCAAAACTTGGTGCAGGATTAGGTAGCTCTTCCCGTTCAGTTTGCCCTTGTTCATTTTGGCTCTGATGGTATTTTTCGTTGTTCATACCTAATATTATATATAAAAATATGTTATAAGTATAGTTATAGTAACAGATAGAAAGGTTATGTTTTGAATCTAAAAATTGGAATTGTTGGGTTGCCGAATGTCGGAAAGTCGACATTATTTAATGCATTGACAAATGCGCATGCTTTGGCGGCGAATTATCCTTTTGCGACGATTGAGCCAAACGTGGGGATCGTACCGGTGCCGGACGAGCGCCTAGATACACTTGAAAAAATGTATGCGGCCGAGAAAAAAATTCCGGCAACTGTAGAATTTGTGGATATTGCTGGACTGGTTGAAGGAGCTTCAAAGGGTGAAGGACTGGGCAATAAATTTTTAGCCCATATTCGTGAATGTCAGATTATTTGCCACGTAGTGCGTGTTTTTAAAAATGACGACATTATGCACGTTTCTGCAAATGCAAACACACCTGCAGCTGTTGATCCAAAAGCAGATATTGGAATTATTCAAACCGAGCTGGAACTTGCGGATTTTGAGACGCGTGAAAAAGTTGAGGCAAAACGCAAGAAAAACAAAGATGCGAATGAGGAAAAAATTCCATATTTGACAGAGAAACCAGTAATTTATATGTTCAATGTGGACGAGAACGAGTTGACGAACGAGGCTTTAAAAAATGAACTTCGAGATCTCGTTAGACCAGCGCGTGCAGTATTTGTGAATGCAAAACTTGAGGAAGAAATGACCGGCATGAGCCTGGATGAGAAGATGGAATTTTTGAAGAGTTATGGCGTGGAAGAAGATGCTTTGGGCGAGCTCGTGAAGGCGGCTTACGATACTTTAGGTCTACAATCTTTCTTGACGGCTGGTAAAAAAGAGGTGCGCGCTTGGACGATCAAAAAGGGTGCGACTGCACCTGAAGCGGCTGGCACGATCCATACCGATTTTGAACGTGGATTTATTGCAGCGGAAGTGATGAAGTATGACGATTTGATAGCACTTGGATCCGAGGCGGCTGTGAAGGCAGCAGGAAAACTTGCCACAGTTGGGAAGACCTACATCATGCAGGATGGCGACATTGTGGAATTCCGTTTTAACGTGTCGAAATAAGAGTTTGTTTTTTGCAGAAGTACCATAGATTTATTATTTGACCAGTATTTCTTGAGGAGGTTTTGATGATTTTAGGAATCGACGAGGTGGGGCGCGGACCATATGCAGGACCGCTGGTGATCGGTGCTTGTATATTACCGAGTGCGGAAATTGCGGAGCGGGAACCTGAAAAATATGCTTGGTTCTTTCAACTAACTGATTCGAAGAAATTAACGGCGGCAAAACGCGAGAATCTATACGACAAAATTAAGCAAGGCGCACTAGCTTCGGCAACTGGTTGGGTAGCTAGTACTGAGATCGATGAGATTGGAATATCTGAAAGCCTGAGACTGGCCTGCCGACGGGCGGTAAAACAAATTCAGGAAGCGAAGGTGCCTTTTTCAGAAATTATCATCGACGGGACGATGAACTTTTTAGCAGGAACGCCACTTGAAAAATATGTCTCAACTTTGAAGAAGGGCGACCTTCTGGTGAAAGAAATTTCGGCTGCCAGCATCATTGCAAAAGTTGAACGAGATCGCTACATGATTGAGCTTTCGAAAAAATATCCGGGGTATGGCTTTGAAAAACATATGGGATACGGCACCGGTTTGCATCAGAAAATGATGGAGGAGCTGAGCCTAACACCAGAACATCGCAAATCTTTTCGTCCTGTGCAGGAAATTTGGATGAGAGAAGAAGAGGAAAGGAAGACTTATCCAGTCTCTAATTTAAAACCAAAGAATAAACTGACTACTTCTGAGCTGGGGAGTCGTGGTGAAAAAGTAGTGTCAGATTATCTAGAAAAGCTGGGGCATGAAATTTTATTTAGGAACTTCAAAACCAAGCAGTATGAGATTGATCTTGTATCGAAAAATAATGATCAGATTTATTTTACGGAGGTAAAATATCGCAAGGACAATCAATATGGAGAGCCGCTAGAGTTTGTTGACCAGAAGAAACATAAGCAGATGGAATTTGCGGCAAAGGCCTTTTTACATAACCATGCCGAATTTTCTAGACTGATTCCCCACCTCGCAGTAGCTAGTGTGAATGGTGATTTTGTTTTAGATGAATGGTTTTTGTTGACAGAATAGATCAACACTAAACAGATATTTTCGACGGATCTGCTTTTTAATATACAAAACTTTAAATATAAAAATAGACCTCGTGGAGGTCTATTTTAGAGTTTTCTAAGTTAGATTATGCTGCAACTTCTTCAGTTTTTTCAGCAGCTTCGGCTGGAGCTTCAGCTTCTACGTTGTCTTCAGCTAAAGTATTTACAGCGGCGCGATCAAAGTCCTTAGCAACGAGACGGGCAGATTTACCAGAACGGTTGCGGAGGTATGAAAGATTATTGCGGCGAACCTTAGCACGCTTAACGATTTCAACTTTTTCAACTAATGGGCTGTGCATCAAGAAAGATTTCTCAACACCAATACCAGAAGCAATTTTGCGCACAACGATGCGTGCAGTATGTGACTCTTTGCGGTCTACACGAATTACGACACCTTCGAAAACCTGAAGACGGAATTTTTCGCCTTCCTTGATTTTCTGAGTTACCTTGACGGTATCACCAGAGCGAACATCAACGATGGCTTTCTTTTTCTGGGCGTCACCAATCTTTTTCAAAACTAGAAAACTCATATTTTACCTTTTATTACTTAAAACTTGACCTATTTTAACATAGTTTTATAGAAAATGGAAGGGGTAACCTCGAGAGACTAGAAGACTGTTTTTTCGGTACCCTCGGCAGGATTGTTGTTCTTAAAAGTAACGCAAGAATATTTCACATTTGCATCCGGTTCGTATTTATTTAGGACCGTAACAGCGGCGCGCATTTCTTCGGAAACTTCTTTACATTGAATAACACCCATACCATTAGCGCCATAGACGCCGACATATTGCCAGGAACCGCTAGGAAGCTTTCTAGTATAGACATTAGTTTGCCCGGCCATACCGTGATCAACATATCTTGGCATAGCAAGACCGTTTGGATCAACTACTTTTTCCATCTTTGAGACACTAATTTTTGCGACAACCTTGGTACCATCTTCATTCGTGACAATGCGACCGCCAGTGATGCGATAGTCGTCGCCGATGAGAGTAGTGAGCTGTGCAAAATTAATATTCAGATCATTCCATTTAACAATTTGCTTGTCGGCCTTCTTGTCGTCTGCCTTATCATCAGTTTTAGCCTCAGATTGATCCTTTGGATCGACCACTTTGGTCTGTGTGGCGGATTCATATTCAGCAATTACAGTTTTGCTATTCGTGAGATCGCGTTGATATTGCTTGATCTGCTTGGTGCCTTCGGCAATTTTCTGATTACTATAAAAATACATGACAGCAAGTAGAATAGTGAGAATAACAGAGGTAATAATGGCAATAATTCCAATGGTGCGCCAGGAATTTTTATGTTTTTTGAGTTCGGCAGAATTATCATATGTGGAATTGTCATATGCGGAGTTATCGTCTGTAGGATTATCGATGAAGTTATCAACATGCGTCTCAATAGGATTATCGATTGGACTCTCGACAGGATTATCAATGGCGCCATCAAGGTTTGAGCTTTCGGCGGAGATATCTTCAGCAGGAGTATTTTCGGCTATTGCTTGATTTTCACGAGCTGCATCGTCTAGTTTTAAATCCATAGCGGCAAGATCAGCAGCTGGACTTTCATCCTGCAAACTTACGTCTACTGGTTCGGCACCCAATACACTTGCGTCTGTGTGACTAGCGTCTGGTGAGTTTAAATTTTGTGTTTTTTCGAAATTATTGTCCATTTTTTCCTCTCTTTATATCACCCTTGATATTTCATCCAATGTAGTTTCACCGCGGAGACAGGCAAGAATACCTTTTTGCTCCAGAGTAATCAGACCGGCTTTCCTGGCAGCTTTTTCAATAGCAGTAGTATTAATATCTTCTACGTCGCCGCGAATAAATCTCTGAATATCCTCAGTGACATTAAGCTGTTCCATGATAACCTTACGACCTTTGTACCCAAACGGATCATCCTGGCCAGTTGGAACAGGCTCATACAGAGTGAATTTATCTCGATCGAGCGTAAAGCCGAGCTGCTCGGCGATAATCTCGTCAGAAAGCCCTTCAAGCTTAGACAAAATGAATTGACGAGTGGCCTCATCAGGGGTGAATTCACGTTTATTTTCGGAAAGACTACGCACGAGACGCTGGGCCATCACCATACGAATGGAGCTAGAGAAAATCGGGTTGGTACCAATGAGGTCAATCATACGAGAAAAAGCCGCCGCAGTAGAATTGGCGTGGAAGGAGCTCAGCACGAGGTGGCCGGTGATGGAGGCCTGAATGGCAGTTTTAGCAGTGTCGCCGTCACGAATCTCACCAACCATCACGACGTCCGGATCAAGACGGAGAATGGAGCGGAGGCCGTCGGCAAAGGAGCCACCATCAGTTGTATTAACTGGGATCTGAGAAATTCCAGAGATGCCGTACTCGATCGGATCCTCAAGCGTGATAATTTTGCGATCAGTAGTATTGAGCGCGTTAATCATGGAGTAGAGAGTAGTGGACTTACCGGAACCAGTAGGACCAACCATAAGAACGAGACCGCGAGGATGAGAAATTACTTCATTAATCTCGGCAAGTTCGCGATCAGAAAGACCTAAGAGATTTAGATTAAGCAAAGACTCATCAAAGTTAAATAGACGCATGACAGCATCCTGGCCATACATAGTCGGCACAGTTTCGACACGGATATTTAAGAGGTGCGAAGAACCGTTGCGGAAAATATCTTTTTGCATGTGGCCAGATTGTGGAGTTTTAGCGGCAGAAGAAATACCAGCGCGAGAGCCAAGTTCGCCCATGAAGACACGATAGCGATCGCGTTCAAGATTGGCGACTGGGTGAAGAATACCATCGACACGCATACGGATACGAATGGATTCACGGAGATTTTCGATGTGGATATCAGAGGCGCCGAGCTTATCTGCCTGGTCGAGAAGAAAGTCGAAAACTTTGTCGGTACCGACCGAGTTGAGGGTCTGTGAAACTGAGGCAAGAGTTTCGGAATCACCGTCGCTGGCGATGCGAATGTCATCATAATGGACCTGTTTTGGCGGGTCATAACGAAGCATCATTACCTGGTAGGCGCTGTTTGAAATTAGGAAGAAATCAACGCCATCGCCGTTGACGTTGAACTTTTCGCTCAGCTCTTTGATAGTACTACGTGGAGTCTGACTAGTGACCATAAACTGATATGGTTCACCATTGCCACCTTTTTGGAGTGGCAAGACGTAGTCAGAATGCATCTTTTGGATGTCGATTAGATTAAAAAGTAGCGGCAACGTCTCTTCGATTGGGCGCGTGTCAAGATATGGCAGCCCCAGAGTCATGGCGCGCGACGAGGCGGCCTGCTCTTCATTTGCTCGACGTTGTTCTTGAATTTGTTGCTCGTTCATTGAGCTTATTATAGCATAAGCGAGATATGGCGGTGTTTGCGATTTTAATTATTATGAAAAATAAGCTAACCCAACATGTTGATAGTTGCTAATAACTTGATCTTGATTAGACTATTTTTTTGGAAACCATGGAAGACAGCGATTAACCTTCTTGCAATATTCAGTATATGGAACACCGTAGAGTTTGGTGAGCCATTTTTCCTCGGTATGCTTCATAAGAATAGTGAGATAGAGCCAGAAAATGAGAAAGAGTAAAAGTGCGAGGATAAGCGAGCCAGAGCAGAGGAGTGCGCCCGTACAGAGGAGAAGCCAGGCGGAGTAGATCGGGTTGCGCACAATAGCGTAGACGCCGGTAGTGAGGAGTCTGTTTTCTTTAATGGCTTTGGTGATTTTGATTTTGATGGCAAGGATATAGATAATAAGACCAAGCAAAATGATGAGTACGCCTAGGATGGCGAGAAAGACTGAAAGTGGAGGGTATGGAGGAAAGGCATCTGTGAGAGTGAAGACCTGTAAGGCCGACTGGTCTGTTATATTGCCAGTTGTTCGTCCAAACAAGATCGCAATTATAGTGACAATGACGATACTAACAACATAGACCGGCCCCACGCCCAT
Source organism: uncultured Candidatus Saccharibacteria bacterium (assembly GCA_963539995.1). Classification (GTDB taxonomy): domain Bacteria; phylum Patescibacteriota; class Saccharimonadia; order Saccharimonadales; family Saccharimonadaceae; genus Nanosyncoccus. The sequence continues at coordinate 8,971 of CAUTNG010000008.1, read as the reverse complement.
AACTGGTAGATGTATTTTTGGAGACTGCTTCATAAAATTAAGATCATCCTGTATTATTTAGTTAAGATTTTATTTATTTACCATAATTATATGTTATATGAATTTTAATGAGCAAGACATCTTAATGCTTCATAGGAAACTTATATGGGCCTCAAAGGAGGCCTTTTTTACACTACAGAGAAGCGTTGAGATATATTCTGATTTTAGTGACTTATATTTTTTTCGGTCATAATTGGCCTTCTTAGCAAATTTATGTTTCTTTTCAAAATACTCTTTTGCTATCTTTGGATTAGCAATTAGAAAATCACGAAGAATAATAAAGTCATCATATGATTCACTATGGAGTGGACAAATATGGATATGAAAATCACCCTCCTTAGTTTCTTCTGCTCGACTGGCTAGGAAGATCCGATCATCATGACTATCATTCCCCTCAAAATATCCATTTCTAACCAATATATCACTTATTCTTTTCATCTCTTGCTTACTAGAAACACCGATTAAAATGTCGATAATATTTTTCCCGCCTATACCAATTGCACTACTTCCGACATGTTCAATCGTAATAGTATTCGGAATTAAGGACTTTATGCGTCTTTTCTCATCATGGAAGTATTGTTTTAAGGTGTCTGAATAACCAATTATGTCTATCATTATAGAGCCATTATACTATGTCTCTCAAGTACAATGTCTTAGTGGTTAGAGTGGGTATTTATAGTCTCTTGAAACTCTCGCTCTTCCTTAGCTAACTTAATAATTCCTAGCATATCTCCGAGCCAGAAAGGTGATACATTTTGATCTGGATTAGGATAGATGTAGCACTGTCCACTCAGTATATATCCACTCTGCATTTCACAGTACGGCAAGGATATTGATGACCTATTGCCGAAAATAGCAACATGGAGATTAGCAGCGAACTCAGCTAGCTCTAAACTTAAATTAGCCTATTCACTAACTTTTTCTAAATACCTTTCCCATGTAATTCTTTCTTTACCGAAGACGACTTCCATTTTATTATCACGAATAGAATATGAACTAACTCCATTTATATTGTGTGCTATGATATTCCTTAATTTAACGAATTTATCAATTGGTTTAAATTTATCAACATTACATTGCTTAGCGATCTTTCCTACAATTTTATATTTATCCATAAAGGTAAGCTTATCAAATATAATCTCAAGAGCCTGTTCATATTTATCACTTTTCTCATTAAAAAGGGCCGGTTTTATAATACCATTAAGAAAAAAGTTATCATAAAACGTGACTATATATAATGGATAGCTGTTATTATATGATAGTATTTTATCTCTCCTATCGATTATCGACTGAACAAGCATTCCCTCTCTAAAATTTCTCTCTATTTCCATTTTCTTATTTAATGATATTTATTTGTGATTGTCAAAAAAATAACGTTAAGATCCAGGACCTTAACGGAATCATTGAAAATATATTAAAAATATGTTATTACTTATGCAGAGTCTAAAAAACTAGTTATTTTAAAAGGAGAGTCTAACAATGATTATTGCGTTAAGTGGTCCATCTGGCATCGGTAAGGGCTATATCAAAGAATCTTTAAAGGAAAAAAATCCATATATTAGAGAACTGGTATGGTATACGACCAGAAATCTACGACTAACTGAGCTAATAGACTCAAATCGCAAGCATGTTTCCGAGGAAGAATTCGAGGAAATGACCAAAAAAGGCGAGATAGCATTAGCTCAAGGCATGTTCGGACATCGGTACGCAGTCAGAAAACAAGATCTCCTTCCTCGTGAGGGTATTTTTCTGACGGAAATTCACCCATTCGTGATTGCGGAAGCAAAAGGTATTAATCCTCATATTATTTCGATTGGGTTAGTCACTGATGACTACGATTTGCTAAAAGAAAGGTTGGTTGGCCGACGAAAAACTGAATCCCTAGAAGAAATAGGACGCAGAATTCAATCGGCAAAGGATGAGGTAAACGCTATCCGTAATAATATACAGTTTTACGACAATCTTATTGCTGTCAAAAGAGACAACGAAGACCAGATCGCAACGATAGCACAAGAGTTATTCACAAGATATATGAAAGAGGGAGGTCTCTATGCTGCAAACTAATGTAGGAAAAGTTGATCTTAATACACCGTTACTATTGGCATCGGGATATATCACTGAAACTCCAGAATTCTTTCTTAAGACTTCTGGATGTAGCGGTATGGTCACGAGATCCCTGAAAGAAAATCCACCACCAGAACGCAAGAACGTTCCCGCACCGAGATATGTAGTATTTGATAACGGCAAAAGTATGCTCAACTGCGAATGGGGGAATTCGATACCTTGGACTGAATGGTATAAACACGGAGTCGCCGACGTTAAAAACTCCGGAGGCTCCCTAATCCTTTCTATTTCTGGACGAACCATAGAGGACTGTTCTAGTATGATTAGGAAGTTTGATGAAATTAATATTGATGCTTTTGAGATTAATATTTCCTGCTCTCATTCCGGAGCTGTACATGGAAATCTCAACATCGATATCGAACATCTCAAAGAACTTCTTACTAAAATCAGACCATTAACCAAAAAACCCATCTGGGTTAAATTATCGTATTCGTCCTATCTGCTTGATATGGCAAAAATCGCTGAAAAGCTTGGTGCCGATGCGATTGTTTGTTCGAATAGTATCGGACCTGGCTTATTTATCGACACCGAAACTGGCCTGCCTAAACTTGGTATTAAAGGTGGTGCAGGCGGTGTTACCGGAAAAGCGATCTTCCCTATTGCATTAAATTGCGTTTACCAGTTAGCGCAAACCGTAAAGCTTCCTATCGTGGGCATAGGCGGTATATCGACAGCAAACGACGTAATACAAATGATGATGGCGGGCGCTAGCGCAGTACAACTCTACACTGCACCCGCTATTTTAGGGCCAGAAATATTTCAGGATATTGTAAATGATTTAACCAATTATCTGAATATACATAAAATAGGTGCCCTACGGGATTTGATTGGCATAGCAATCGGAAAAGCAGAGAGTAACTGCTTCAAAGCACCGAAGCCTACTGTATTCAACAATAACTGCATACACTGCGGATTATGTAATAAGGCGTGTGCGTTTAATGCTATTGAACAACCACTCATTGTCATCAATTATGATAAGTGTGTTGGATGTAACGCTTGCGTCGGAGTTTGCCCAACCGGAGCACTCACTACATATTACGAAAGGGGTAAGTAATTATGAAGCCAAAGGTAGGAAAAAACGATTGGTACACGATTACTATCCTCTGTTGTAAATGTAGGACTAGTCTTTATAAGTACAAAAAGGAGGGCGGTGGAGAACTTATAAAGTGCTACGTTAGCAATATTCTAGAGGATTACACAAATGGCGACCTATGTTGCCCGAACTGTGGTCAACGGTTTGCTCGTGAAGCAATTATTCACAATAGACCAGCACACAAAATCATTGGCGGAAAAGTGATTATTCGTGGGCATCACGGGAAAAGTAAGTAGCTCTTCAAAAAGCGACGTCTAGTGCGTCGCTTTTTCTTTGCTAAAATGATATCTATCTTCGAAATAATTTTCAGTATAATTATCAAAATCAAATATTTCGTTTGCTTCTTTGTTCAATTTCTCAATATATGCAATATAGCCTTCGTCTGTAAATATTTCCAAACCTAGCTCCTCGCAAACCTCTTGAATATGATTCTTAGCAGCTTCAATACCACCTTCATCCGCCATTATTTCTGCCTCGAAATGAAAACTATTACCAGGGACCTCAACAATAGCGAATTCAATATCATCGTAATTATAAACTTCAGTTATTCGTTCGCAAAGCATACCTTTTTTATAACCAAGCGCAGCATAAATCTGTACCAGAGTATCAAAACTACCGCGCTCGGTAAAAACTGAGAGTTCCTTACGGTGGTTTGAACTTGTCCAGTCGCCAAGCTTTACGATAATCTCTGGCTCACCATTAGTTATGCGAAGACGAATATCTTTTTTGCGATGCTTCAAACCATCACCAAGAAAAGTAGAATAATCAATAAGAACCCGATGTTTAGTTGTGACCTTCTCGCCATGTTCATCAAAAAAAGCCATTATTTTTTTCGCTTGTTCATTAGTCAACGGTCCACTATATTCAACTTCAATATTTTTAGTCATTTTCTCTCTCCAATGCAGTTTTTATAATTTGTTTAACAACCATCGTTGCATAACATCCAGTAAAAATAAAATACGTGAGAAGAATGCGTTTTTTACCCGCGAATATCTCATCATCTTTAATATAATTAGCAAATACTACCGTCGGCAAAATCATATTGCGGAAAACTTTCGTCTCTTCAGCAACAAACTTTTCTTTATTAAAACGATAACCATTAATCATGAATGGACTACTAGTCGTAGATTCAGTAATGATTGGTAAATGCAGCTCGCCAAGATCAGGAAAATTATATTCCTTACTTTTGAATTTTTCTTTAATATATTCCGACACGGCAATATTCCAAAGATAGCTATTATATGCAGATACAAAAAAACTAACTTGACCCGGATTTAATGCCTCAAAAGCATCCTTACCGGTTTTATCTTCCGGAATTTTATTGCCAGTTTTCTTTAGAATCTCAAATGCCCCATCCCAATCACCTTCACATATCGCCTTACCAATAAAATGAGTAATGTATGGGCCACCGGGTAAACCAAAACGTTGATTATCGTAATAGTTTACAAATGAGAAAAATTTATGCTCCTTAATAAAATCAACAATGCAACCTGCTTCCTCATTAGTTAAATTTCTCACAACTATACGAAAGGTGTTCCCAAACAATGATTTTACCACTACTGGCTCAGAGCCAAAACCCATAATGTGATCAATAATAATAAAGGTATCGTCGCCAGCATGTATTGCATTAAAATCTGCCACCACTTTTTTGGATAACTTCTTTTTAATGGAAATAATCTGTTCGGTAATGCCATCCTCATCCTTCAGGCCTTCTGCAGCAACATCAGAGAAGTCAAGTCCAAAATAATCTTTAATCTTCTCTATTGCCTCAAACGTCGTATAATTTGATTTTTTCAACCAAACATATGTGTATTTTTTTACAGGAGAATCAAAATCTGGAAGTAGTGGCACCTCGGTAACGTGAAAATCACTATTTATGGTTTTTATTCTGAAATCACATCTCTTCACAGCCATATCTACATACTATCATAGATCCATACAAAGACAAATATATATTATTTAACTGGATTGAAAAGATCTATAATAACACCTTACATAAATTACATGTACGTCTACGGTCTTTGCCCTATCGCTTATCTAAAGAATCACTTTCATAAAACTCTCCGCTGCGAGATAAAAGTTTTTTTCGAAACGATGACATCTTACTTATAGTTACTGTATAAAAATGGTGATTTACAGATATAAATCACCATTTATTTTTATTTTCGAATCTGTTTTTTCATAGGTTTTCCTGTTGGTGAGCCGGGTGGGACTTGAACCCACGACACCAAGCTTAAGAGGCTCGTGCTCTAACCAGCTGAGCTAATGCCCCCCCTCTAAGATAGTTAACGATAACTTGATCTTAATTAGGTTATTTTTTGGAACACCATGGAAGACAGATTCATTGACAATGACCTTATTAGTTACGATGTGATGCTAGACAGAAAGATACGCGTTGATGATTTCAACATTGTCACTCGATAGCTTTGTCATAAAAAATCCTATTATTTAAATAACCCTAGATATTCACTATATTGATATAATCTATTTCTCGAAAAACCAGTTATTTCCTCCAAAATGCCGAGCTTCACTAACTCACTCAATAATGCGTTTGTAGACGTAGGAGAAGTCCCTACTATCTCTCTAGCTTTTTTAGCATCAACGATCGGTGAACCATACATCGTATCTAAAAGCTTAGATGCACTTTGGGCTCTTCTACCAAGCTGTAATATCTTTTGATCATTCTTGGCCTTTAGATCAATTATCTTTTGTAACGTTTCACAAGATTGCTTTGCTGTTTCTGCTACTGCCACTAAGAAAAACTTTATCCAACGTTCTATATCATCATTCATCCTTACGGCATCTAATGCATCATAATATTGTAATCGATTTTTCGAAAAATAATCTGATAGATATAATACAGGCTTAGAAAGTTTTCTTTTCTCAATCAAAAACAATACTATAACAAGTCGACCCAACCTTCCATTTCCATCTAAGAACGGGTGTACGGTCTCAAATTGGTAGTGGCTTAATGCCGCCTTGATTAATAAAGGTGTAGTTAAGGCCTTATCATTCCAATAGTGGTCTAAATCCCTCATCAAACCATCTACTTCTTGTGGAGTTGGTGGCACAAAGTGCGCATCTCTTATGGTTGATCCGCCAATCCAGTTTTGAGTCTTACGAATCTCACCAGGAGTCTTGTATTTTCCTCGAGCCCCGGAAATTAAAACTTTATGAGTGGCCTTTAGTAAATTAGTAGCCAATGGATATTTTTCAAGCTCTCCTATAGCAAAGCGCATTGCTTTAATATAATTCTGCACTTCAAGCCAGTCGTCCCTACGTTCAGGATCAATGTTTTCCTCATCCATCACTGCTTCATCAATTTCAGTTCTCGTTCCCTCAATTTTGCTAGACGCCGTAGCCTCTTTAGCTTCATGCATCTTAATAAAGAAGTCCACATTAGGTACCAGCTTAGAATACGCATTGAGCTCGCCTAAATTTTGAGTCGCCTCCTCCAAAAGCAGACTAATATTGTGATCTACAAAGTTTATTTTTTCCGGCAAAAAATTTGGCATAAAATATTTATACTCAAAATCTGTCCCTGACGATTCAGTGATAAATCTACCGGCTTTAAATGTTTTATCTTTCATGCTCATATTTTATCAAATTAACAACTCTTAGTCAAGTTTATCTTATTATGTTGGAATATATAATTTTATGTTCCAATTTAATACTCTAAAGTTGAATATAAAAAATTATATTCCAACATGTTTATCACCTAGAAATAATACATTTTAACATCACTTTAACCGACAATTGCAAAATTGAACTCATTAAACAACGGATATGCAGAGTATCAAATACATATCTCCCCACACCTCCAAGACATTTATATTTAGTATTTTCTAACTCGCTAAATTTTCTAATTAACAGATTAAAAAAGGAGATCTTATCGAAAAGGATATTTTGGTCAGAAATATAATTTCGAACCTTGAAATTGATGTATAAAAAATGGTGATTCTCGAAATTAAATCACCTTTTAGTTTTTGCGTCTAGAATCTGATTTTTCACAGGTTTCCCTGTTGGTGAGCCGGGTGGGACTTGAACCCACGACACCAAGCTTAAGAGGCTCGTGCTCTAACCAGCTGAGCTACCGGCCCGACTCTTTAATATACTACCACTTTTTTGTGGATTTGTCTATAAAATTTCTGGCCGATGCCTCAGTTGTTTTTTTAGAAACCACAACAAAAAGCGGCTCACGCCGATCTGGTACACCCGGAGGGACTCGAACCCACGACCCTCTGTTCCGAAGACAGATGCTCTAATCCACTGAGCTACGGGTGCAATATCTTTAGTTTAGCACACATTGTGCGATTTTTCGATTTCAAGAATCCACGCGACGCGCTTTTAATGACCGTATGTAAATTAATAGCTGCATGTAGATTAAAAACCATATGTAGATTTTAGATAATTTGATCGGATTCTAGGGTACAATAGAACTATGAATGATTTCCTGAATAATTTTATGAACCACTTTTCCTCTAACTTTTTTCAGATTATACATATTTTGTCCTTAATTATTATGGGACTGGCGTTTATATTTGGGATTACCGTATTTTTTGGTGCACCATATGTACCGAGTTTGGAGGCGGAGATTCGCAAAATGTTTAAGAAATTATATCCGCTCAGCAAGAAGGATTTATTGATCGATATGGGGTCGGGGGACGGAGTGGTTTTAAAAGTTGGAGCTGAAATGGGGGCACAGACGCTTGGCATTGAGTTACATCCAGTTCTTTCCTTCCTCTCCAGGATTCGCCTTCGCAAGATAAGGCCATTGCCGAAGGTGATTTGCCAAAATTACCTAAATTATAAGTTCCCGGAAAATACCACCGTCGTATATACGTTTAGCGACTCGCGTGATGTGGAGAAGATTTTTCAAAAAGTTCAACAAGAGGCGACCAGACTTGGCAAGGAACTATATTTTATTTCCAACGCATTTGATATTCCGGGCGTAAAATATGAAAAGCTTTATCACTCGTTTTATCTCTATAAAGTAAACCATATGAAGTAAACAATTCCGATCTTTATTCTAAAAAAGTTCCCTAGGGGAACTTTTAATTACTTATTGCGTTTGCGTTTCTCGCTGTGTTTGTGATTATTGTTACGATTAAGTTTTGAAATCACAATCTTCTTTTTCTTAACTGCCATTTGTGCCTTTCTTTATCTGTTATATTTTAACATAATTCCCTGGTACTGACTAGGGTAAAATCTTTCGAGAGAAAAATCCCCAGCAAGACGCTGGGGACTCTGGTAGCTTTTGAAGTTTGGACTAAGTGATTCAGACACCAGATGCTGCGACCTAGTCGTTAAGACATATAGCTTAGCCGTCCGATTCTGAGTCGTCAGGATTCTGAGTCGTCAGGATTCACATCCTTAGAATCATCGTCGCGATCATTGATCAGGATATTGCTGAAGGCGGTGCGAAGTTCGGCCCAGACCGCATTGAAGCGCGCCTTAATGGCGCTGTCTTCCCATTGGCCATAATCCTTTTCCCTGAGTCGCTGCATAACACCATAAATTTCAACGATTTCATCCACGGGATACGATTCCGACCAATACTTGTTTCTGTTCAGATCATCAAACTTCCGGCAGACATCCGAGAGGTCGTCGATCCATTCCTGTTCCGACTTAAATAAACTGCGCCGAGCATTGAAGGTGACATTGCTGACACCAGCCAGATGGACCTCTTCAGTCTTAAAACTGTAAAGCTTATTG